>DASYHQ010000032.1 GCA_035998445.1 Tepidisphaeraceae bacterium
AGCGTCGGGCGAAGTAGAGCGGGTCCTCGTCGGTGCCGCCGACGGCGGCGCTGTAGTTGCTGTTGATGCCGCCGACGAAGCCACCGGCCCCGGCGACGTTGCTGGCGGCCCAGACCTGGCCGAGCGCGTCGGTGTAGGCGCCGCCACCGGCGTTGACGCGGACGGTCGTGCCGCCGCTGACCGGCGTGCTCTGCGTCGTGGCGCTGGCCACGTTCGACGCCACCGAGTTCGGCGCCCCGGCGGCGCCGGTGGCGGTCACGCGGTAGTGGTAGGTCGTGTCGGCGACCAAGCCTCCGTCGGTGTAGGACGTGGCGTTGGCGGCCAGCGTGGCCACCGACGTGAACGTCGTGCCGCCGTCGCTGGATCGTTCGACGGTATAACCGGCTTCGTCCCCAGCGTTGTCGGTCCAGGTGAGGCCGACCTGCGACGACGAGGTGGCCGTAGCCGACAGGCCCGACGGTGCCAGCGGCGCCGTTGGCGTCACGGGGCCGGCGGAGATCACTTCGATCGCGCTGACGATGGCGTTGTCGCGTGTGGCGAGGAAGCGCAGGTCGAGCGAGCCGTCGGTGACGGTGACGTTGAACGTCTTGACCAGCGCGTTCAGCTTGCCGCCGGCCTCGGCGAAGATGTCGAAGTTGGTCAGGATCTGCTGATCCTCAGCCGTCACTCCGAACCGCCGCTGGTTGCTCGAACCCATGACGGGTTCCGCGAAGTGCAACCGGAGCGTGTAGTTGCCGTTGGCGACGGCGGTGTTGAAGGCGAAGTCGGCGCCGTAGCGACGAGCGTAGTAGAGCGGATCGTCATTGGTGCCGCCGACCTGTGCGGCGTAGTTGCTGCTGGTGCCACCGGTGAACGCGGTGTTGGCGCTCCAGGTCAGGCCGTTGGAGTCGGTATAGGTGCCACCGCCTGCGTTGACGCGGACGGTCGTGCCGTTCCCGACCGTCGGTCGGGTCGCGCTCGCCGTGCCGCTCTCGGTCGACGAGTTACCCGAGAGGTCGACGGCGACCACGTAGTAGTAACTGGGCGCGCCGGCGGGTGCCTGTCCGTCAAAGTAGCTCGAGGCCGACAGCAGGCTCCCGTTCACCTTGGCGTACGGGCCGCTCGGGCTGGACGCGCGGAAGACGTTGTAGCCGGCCAGGTCCGTGTCGCTGTTGTTGTTCCAGTCGAGCGAGATGCCGGTCGTGCTGGCCGTTGCGCTGAGGTTGGCGGGGATCGCCGGTGGCACGCCGTCCATCGCGACACCGTTGGCCGCAGCGAACGGGGACTCGTTGTTATCGTGATCCACGGCGGTCACGCGGTAGTAGCTGACGACGCCCGCGGGCGCCCCGGCATGAGCGAAGAACGAGCTGGTCAGCAGCCCGTCGTTCAGCTTGGTGAACCCGGTGTTGGACGACGTCGAGAAGTAGACGTTGTACCCCGCAAGGTCCTGTTCACCGTTATCTGCCCAGTCGAGCGTGACGCCCGAGGCCGATCCGGTAGCCATCAGGCCCATGGGAACGCTGGGGGTCGTGCCGTCGAGCTGGCGCGTGGCGTTGGCCGTTGCATTGCCCGATTCCAAGCCCGAGGTGTCGACCGCGCGGACGCGGTAGTAGCTGACGACGCCCGCCGGCGCGTTGACGTCGACGAACGTCGTGCTGACGACGCGGCTGCCGTTCAGCTTCGTGAACGTCCCGTTGCTCGAGTCGCTGCGGTAGACGTCATAACCGGCGAGGTCCGACTCGGTGTTGGCGGTCCACGTGAGCGAGACGCCCTGATCGCCGCCGCTGGCCACCAGGTTGCGCGGCGTGGCCGGGGCGCTGGTGTCGACGGTGCGCGTCGCGGTGATGGAGGCGGGCGCCGACTGGCTGTTGAACGTGTTGCTCGCGATCACGCGGTAGTACATCGCCACGCCGGGCGTCGCGGTCGTGTCGGTGTACTGGGACTGCGTCAGCAGCGCGCCGTTCAGCTTCGTGTACGTGCCGTTGGCGCTCGTGCTGCGGTAGACGTCGTACCCGGCGAAGTTGTTGGGCGCGTTGTCGTTCCAGTTCAACGCGATGCTGCTGGTCGACGCGGTGGCGGTCAGACCGGTGGGGGCAGCGGGGCCCTCGGGCTTGATGTTCGTGATCAGGTAGATGTTGTCCTGATAGTCGAAGTTGATGCGCAGGTAGTCCATCCCGACCAGATAGGTGTCGGGGATCACGTTGCCATTGGCGTCCTTGGCGACGTAGAAGCGCACGTGGTGACCGTGTCCACTCCCCTCCGGCCCCTGCGGGTTCAGGGTGTCGTCGCTCAATTCACCGGCAAGGTTGAACCCGAACACGCCGGTGGCGTTGAACGACGCGAACGCGTCCTGCGTGCGGTTGGTGCCCGACCGGGCGGGCAGGATCGACTGAGCCATGTGGTCGTCGTGCGTCACGATCGACGTGAGCGAGTTGGGCGAGCCCTTGGGGAACCGGCGAATCGTCGCGTTTTTGCCCTGGGTGTGGAAGGCGGCCAGTTGGCGCACCTGTATTGGCTTCTGCGAGTCGGCCTGCTGCCAATAGGCGCTCATCACCTCGTCTACGGAAATCGGTGCGCTCTTGCCGCCGGACTTCTGGATATCGACGCCAGGCGTGACGGCCAGCGTCTTGAAGCCGAACAGGTTGAAGACGCCCTGCAGGTCGGGTTCCTTGTTGTGCTCCGACTGAACCTGATAGCGCCCGCCGAGCGCGACGGAGACCGTCGGTTCATCCGAGTCATTCGTGTTGAACGTCAGCGTGCCGCTGCGCACGAGGGTGGTCGTGCCACCGTCGAGGACGAACTTCACCTGCATGTCGTAGAACGTGCCGGGCGCGATGGGGCCGCTCGGGGCGTTCAGCACGACCCAACCGGTGGGGACGGTCACGTTGCTGACCGTCAGGGGCTGGTTGCCGGTGTTGCGGATGCGCAGGGTGCCGGTGTCGTGCACGACGTCCGGGGTCGTCTCGTTCAGCTTGCCGATGCGGTGGAACGCCATGCGTTCATCGAGGCCGACGTTGTCCAGGCTCTTCACACCCACCTCTGGCCCGGCCGCCGCGGCCCGGACGTTGGAGATGATGAAGACGATGTCGTTGCCGTCGTAGCTGCCGTCGAACTCCTCGACGCCGACCACGTACGTGTTCGGCACCACGGTGCCGTCGGGCGTCTTCATCGGGTAGAAGCGGAACTTGTGCTTGTTCTGCGCCGCCCAGGTGTTCAGCGCGTCCTCACTGAAGGCATCGCGGAAGTTGACGTTGTCGGCGTCCTTGAATCCGGGCCAGGTCGTGTACAGGCCGAAGCTCTTGTTGCCCGGATCGAACAGCGTCGTCCCGTTGACCGTCGGCGCCACCGTCTGCGCGTCGGCGGTGGGAACGGTGAACAGCGGCGTCTTGGCGCCGGTGGAGCCCGGCGTGTAATAGCCCAGCGTGAGCGCGGGGTTGCTCGCGAGGCCCATGACCGCCAGCGGGGTGATGGTGACGGGCTGCGACGAGTCGGCGCGCAGCAGGCGCTCCATGCCGCTGACCTCTTCGTTGGCGCCGAGCGGTTCGGTCGAACTGTACAGGGCGGTGCTGCCGGGGTTCGTGTCGCCGACGTTGGTCGGGATCTGGTACAGATTGAAGATGGCGGCCAGCGACGGTTCGTTGTTGCCACCGATGCCGCTCGTGCCCAAGCCGCGCAGCGCGATGACGGTATTGGGCTGGTCGGGATCGTTGCTCTTGATCGTCAGGGTCGCGGTCTTCAGGCCGAGCGAGGTCGCGTTCATCGCGACGTTCACGACCAGGCTCTGGCCCGGCTGGATCGACTGCGGCAGCTCCGGCTTGCCGACGAAGACGAACTGGTTGGCGTTGGCGCCACCGATCGTCAGACCGTCAGACGGAAAGGCGAGCGGCTGGGTGCCATTGTTGGTGATCTTGATGGCCTGCGCGGGACCGGGCACGTTGGTGCCACTGGAGACGCGTACGTCGTTGAAGTGGTAGGCCTCCTTCTCCACCGAGACGTTGGCGCCGGGGGCGATCGGGCGCATCAGCGTGAGCTGGTTGCCGCCGTACTCGGCGACGTACAGGTAACCGTTGAGCGTGTTCTCGGTGATGTCGAGCGGGTCGACGAAGTGCGTCATGCCCGCGAGGCCACTGGTGGCGGCCCCGATCGAGCCATCGTCGCCGACGTCGAGGATCAGGATGTCGTCGCCACCGCTGTAGCGCGCCACGAGCATCTTGCCCTTGAGCGCGCCACCGAAGGTGTTGCTCTTGTACTCGATGACGCCGTTCGGCGAGTAGTTTTGCCCGAACACGTACGCGGGGCCCGAGTAGTTCGCAGCCGGCTGCGTGCCGACCGGGTAGGACCACTGTTCGTTCACGTCGACGCCGCTGGTCGGGTTGCCACCGTGTGCGTAGAACTCGTTGCGCGACGGGTTGGGGTGACCGTAATATCCGTTGGCCTTCACGTCGTAAAGCCAGTCGTCCTGCGTCTGCTTGACGTTGGTGATCTGCGACGTGGTGGGGGTCGCGGGCAGCGTCCCGTTGGCGGCCGAGCCATTGGTGGGGGCGTAGAGGTGCCCGTTGCTGTGCCACAGCAGATCGTACCCGTTGCGCACGCCGGTGGCGTACAGCTTCACCGGCGCATTGCTGGCGAAGGGATTGTAGGAGCCGCCGACATCGCTGGTGCGGACGTTGATCGGACCGGTATTGTTGAAGTCAGCCGCGATCGCCGCGACGTCGACCTGGAGGACGGCGGCGGTCAACTGAGATTCCGTGCGCTGGTTCCAGGCGAAGTCCTGGCCACCCATGGCTGACATCGAACCCTGCTGGAAGTAGAGCTTGCCATCGGGGCCGAACACCGGCTGGTTGGTCGTGTGGTCGCGGTAGCTGCGCGGCAGGTCGACCACGAAATCGCGGTACGTGCTGAGCGATGATCCGGTCAGACGGGAGATCTTGCCACTGTGGTTGGCGGCGCCGACCTGCTTGTAGTCGCTGTGCGCAACCCACAGGATCAGGTTCGACGCGGTCGACGCCGGGTCGAACGTCACGCCGGAGATCAACCGGTTGCCACCATTGTTGTTCTTGACGGTCGAGATGACCTGCGCCACGCCGAGCGTACCGTTGGCGTTGATCGGGTAGCGATAGATGTCGCCGGCGTCCGTGGGGGCGTACAGGCGCCCGTCGGGACCGATGCTGACGCCGGTGAACTTCTGCCCGGTGGCGGTGGGCAGCGCGATCTTCTCGAACGCGATCACGGAGTCGGGCTGGACGACGGCGTTGCCGGTCGTGAACGTGGCGCTGTACGGCAGGAAGCTCGCGCCGCTGGTGTCCTTCAGTTCATCGGTCACCTGGAACGTGTACGACGTGTTCGGGTCCAGTTGGCTGGAGGGCTGCAGGACGATCGCGCCACCGGCGGCGTCGGTGTTCAGGACGGCGTTGACCAGCGCGCCGTCGCTCGTGCGCACGAGGCGCACCGCGGCGGAGGTCAACGTCGCCGAATCGACGCCGGCGCCCGAGGTGGGCAGCATCAGGTCGGCTGCGACGAACGACGTCGGCACGACGTCCGACGCGCCGTTGCCCGGACGCGTCGCGGTGATCGACGGACGGCTGTTCAGCGGCGCGCCCGGCAGGATCTCAAATCGGTCGAACGTGGCGGTGAAGTCCGGCGTGCCGGAGCTCTTCTTGGCCGCGAGGATGCCGGTGGTGGAGGCGGTGTTGAAGAACTCGTTCTTCTTGGTGCCGCTCAGCGTCAGCTCACCGCCCAGCTTCACGACGGCGCCACCGTTGATGCGGTAGTAGGCCAGCACCTTGCCGGTGGTGGCGTTGCCGCTCATGAAGAGGTCCAGGGTCGAGATGCCGTTGAACCCACCGATATCCGTGTACGACGTCGGCGTCGCCAACGAGTGCGTGTAGCTCGTGCCGACCAATGTCTCATCGATGAACTGAAGCATCGGCGTGCCGCCGACGTTCACGGCCACCAGCTTGACGTAGTTGTCCTGGTTCGGTCCGAACATCAGGCCAGCCTGATTATTGTTGGCCGTGTAGTTGCTCAGCGGACCCACGAGGCGCACGCTGACCGTGAACCCGGCTGCTCCCGTGGCGTCGAACTTCGTCTCCAGCGCATTGCGGAGCGTGCTGTCGTCGTTGTAGTTGGTGCCGGTGCTGCCCGTGCCCTGCGCGGTAACCGTGAGAACGCCCGCCGTGGTGTCCAGGTCGATCAGGCTCGGCACGTACTCGGCGTCCGGCGAGCCGTTCATCACCTGCACGTGCGTGAAGCCGGTGCCCTGCCCGTCCTTGTCGAGCATGCCACCACCGTCCTGGTCGAAGTCGAGCAGGAACGGCAACGACTGGATGGCCGACGGGTTGCCCGCCAACAGGCGGCGGTCCTCGAGCCGCTCGACCACGCTGTTGACGGCACGACGCAACCGAACCCCTGACGTAAGCTTCTTAAACACAGATAATCCCTTGATAGACGGCACTGATCACTGATGGTCTGGGGACCCGCGCACCCACGCAGGGCCCCTCTCACAACGTACTAGAAGCAAAGGACGACGCCGAACCAAAATCGCATCGCCTCAGGTCCGATATATTTATCATCGGGTCGTGCGGGAGGGCCGCAACGTCTGGGAGGGAAACGACTCGTAGCACCTACCGACTTCACCCAACCCCACCCCGTTTGCAATCGCATACGTCGTGACACTTAGAATACGGCAAAAGAACCTAAACGGATACAAAAATCCGCGTTAATTGCTGTTCAACACGCGGTGGGGAAATGGGCAAGGACGTCTTCAATTCTTGAGCGAACAGCGACACGTGAAGCTCTTCCAGCATCCAACGGAGGTGCTGCACGTCCAGATCGTCAAAGCGATCTGACGCGTCCAAATAACGTTCCCAAAGCCGGTTAAAGATAGCCGCGTTCGCTTGGTCGCGCGTCGTTCCACCCATGACCAATTTTCGGTGACGCGCACCGTACGCCTTCACGAACCGCGGAAGATGGGTAAGCCAAGTAGGCGGTGTAATTGTTAAGAAACTCTTGAAAATAAGGTGCGTCAATCGTTCTCTCAGGTCTGTGATGGTCGCGTGTGCGTTCGATGGGGCGGGTTGGCCCAGTTGAAGCGTGACAGCTTGGTACTCGGCCAGCGTCTGGCGCGTAATACGCCAGACGTCGCTGGCAACGATCGCCAGGTCATTCCAAGCGCGATCGATACGTCGTGCGAACTCGTCCTTTGTCCGAATCGGGTCACCATCCGCGAACAGCAGGCGGTCGGCGATGGCGGTGCGCAACTCGACCTTCAGGTCCTGAGCGCTCCCCAGTCGGCTGTATAGCACCGCGGTCTTGGGGAAGTCGGGCAGGGCGTTGATGGCGTGGCTGAGCTCTTCGCGGAACTCGATCAGGAACAAACGGCGCAGGCCCAGACGCGAGGCGGCGGCCGCTTTGTCGGGTGAATCGAGCAGACGCAACGCAACGCTGTTGCCTTCATCGATGACCGCCGGATAGGCGATCAGCCGAATCCCCGGCCGGTCGATCTCGATGCGCTCCGGCAGGTCGCCGAAGTCCCACGCGCGCAGGCCGTCGCGGTCGAACGTGGTGCTCGGCAGTTCACGGATGAGCTGGGCGATGTTCTCGCTAAGCCGTTCGCGCAGCGGGATCAGATCGCGATCCTGACCCAGCGCCTTGCCGGTGTCGTCGACGACGCGCAGGTTCATGCGCAGGTAGTCGGGCAGCAGGTGATCCTGCCACTGCACCGTCGGCACGAGCTCGCCGACGATCTTGCCGATATCCCACGCCAGCGCGTCCTTGAACGATCCCTGCCGATACTTGCCCAGCAGCACCGGCGCGACGCGGGCCGCCACCTCGGGCACGGGGATCAGCTTCACGCGCAGCGGCTTAGGCAGTTGGCGGATGAGCACTTCGATCTTCTCGCGCAGCAGGCCGGGCACCAGCCATTCGAACGGTGCCGGTGACAACCGGTTCAGCGCCGCCAGCGGGATCTCCGCCGTCACACCGTCGGCTTCGTCGCTCGGGTCGAACACGTACGACAGCGGCAGGGTGACGCCGTCGATGTCGGCCGAGTCGGGGAACTGGTCGGACGCCACCGGCTGCGTGCCGGGCACGATCAGGTCCTCGATCGACATGAACAGCGCCCGGCGGTCCTGCCGCTCGGCGGCGCGGCGCCACTCCTCGAACAGCTTGCCGTCGTACACGCCCGCGGGCACCTTGGCGTCGTAGAACGCGAACCGGCTTGCGGAGTCGGTCAGCAGGTTCTTCCGCCGGGCCTTCGCCTCCAGCAGTTCCACGTCGCGCAGCAATTGATCGTTATGCCGCCGCCACGGGGCGTTGGTGGCATACTGGTTCTCGATTAGCGCCGCCTGGATGAAGATCTGCCGCGACTGCTTCGGGTCGATCGGGCCGAAGTTCACGCGCTTGCGCGGCACGATCACCAGGCCGTACAGCGTCTGCTTCTCGTACGCGCTCACGCTGGCGCCACCGCGGTAGTAGTGCGGCTCGAAGTACGTCTTCTTCACGAGGTGGCCCGCCATCCGCTCGATCCACTCAGCCTTGATGCTGGCGTTCACGCGGGCGTACAGCTTCGTCGTCTGCACGATCTCGGCGGCCATCACCCAGCGCGGCTTGGCGGTGAATAATCCCGAGCCCGGGAACAGGCTGAACTTTACGTTGCGCGGCCCCTCGTACTCGTGCGTGTCGGTCTTCATGCCCACGTTGGCCAGCAGCCCGCTCAATAGCGCGCGATGGACGGCGTCGTAAGTCGCCGGCCGCGCGTTGAACGACAGGCCGAAGTCCTCCATCAGCGTGTGCAACTGGTAGTAGACGTCGCGCCACTCGCGCATACGCACGTACGACAGGAAGTTCTGCTTGCACGCCTTGCGCAGCTTGCTGTGCGAAAGGTTCTCCTGCTGCTCGGTGAAGAACTTCCACAGCTTCAATAGTGCCAGGAAGTCCGACTGCTCGTCCCGCCATTGCTTGTGCGCCTCGTCGGCGGCCTGCTGCTGGTCGAGCGGGCGCTCGCGCGGGTCCTGTACGCTCAGCGCCGCTGCGATCACCAGCACCTCGTTCAGGCAGTGCTCGTGCGTGGCCTCGAGGATCATTCGCGCAATGCGCGGGTCGACCGGAAGCTTCGCGATGTCGCGGCCGACGTGGGTCAGCGCGTTCAACTCGTCCACCGCGCCCAGTTCGTGCAGGGTCTGATAGCCGTCCTTTACCTGTCGGTAGTCAGGGGGTTCGACGAACGGGAACTCCTGCACCTCGCCCAGCCGCTGCGACTTCATCTGAAGGATGACGTTGGCGAGGTTGGTGCGCAGGATCTCCGGCTCGGTGAACTGCGGGCGGCTCTGGAAATCTTCTTCGGAATACAGGCGGATGCAGAGGCCTGGGCCCACGCGGCCACAACGGCCCTTGCGCTGGTCGGCGCTGGCGCGGCTGATCGGTTCGATCGGCAGCCGTTGCACCTTGTTACGCGCGTTGTACCGACTGATGCGGGCGAAGCCGGTATCGATGACGTAGTGGATGCCCGGCACGGTCAACGACGTCTCGGCGACGTTCGTCGAAAGCACGATGCGCCGCCGGCCGTGCGGTTGGAAGACGCGCATCTGCTCGTCGGCCGCCAGGCGCGCGTACAACGGCAGGACCTCCGCATCGCGCGGGCCGTGCTTGCGCAGTTCTTCCGTCGCCTCACGAATGTCGCGCTCACCGGTCAGGAAGACCAGTACATCGCCCGGTCCCTCACGGCAGACTTCGTCGACGGCCGCCAGCAACGCGCTCGATTCCATCTCGTCGGCGGCGTCGATGTCGTCGGCGACGATTGGTCGGTACCGCACCTCCACCGGATATGTTCGGCCCGACACCTCGATGATCGGCGCATCCGAGAAGTGCTTGCTGAACAGCTGCGGGTTGATCGTCGCCGACGTCACGATCAGCTTCAGGTCAGGTCGCTTGGGCAGCAGCTGCGACAGGTGGCCCAGGAGGAAGTCGATGTTCAACGAGCGCTCGTGCGCCTCGTCGATGATGATCGTGTCGTAGTTTTCCAGGAAACGATCGGAACCGATCTCGGCCAGCAGGATGCCGTCGGTCATCAGCTTTACGAGCGTGTCCTGCGAGGTCTTGTCACCGAACCGCACCTTGTAGCCCACCACCTGACCCAGCGGGCGGCCAAGTTCGTCGGCGATGCGCTGAGCAACGCTGCGCGCGGCCACTCGACGCGGCTGAGTGTGACCAATCAGGCCCCGCACGCCACGGCCAAGCTCCAGGCAGATCTTGGGTAGCTGCGTGGTCTTGCCGCTGCCCGTTTCGCCACACAGGATGATGACCTGGTTGTCTCGGATCGCGTCGGCGATCTCGTTGCGCTTCTGCACGATCGGCAGCGCATCGTCGTAGTTGATCTTCGGCACGAGCTCACGGCGATGCGTGACCCGGGCCGCAGAACGATCGATCTCGGTGGTCAACTGCGCCGCGGTGGTATCAAGCGGTTTACCGTCGGCGACGGAACGTTCGAGCGTGCGCAGCCGCTGCCGCAAGCGGTGCCGGTCCCGCAGCAGAACGTGATCGAGTCTGGTGTAGAGCTCGGTGAAATTAGGCGCAGCCGATTCCAAGGGCGGGACATTCTAGCCGCTCGGAAGGCTCAATTCTCCTTTTTCTCAGCCAGGTTTACGCCCGCACCGACGATTCTCGGCACGATGTCGACCCTACCTCTGTGAAGTTACTAGATCGGCGACCGCCGGCGCGACAGCAGCAGGCCCATTCCCGCCAGCCCGAGCGTGCAGAGGCCCAAAGGCTCGGGGACGACGCTGGTTTCGACGCTGATCTGCCCGGTCGCGTAGTCGAACTGCTGGCCCCCGTCGTACACGCGCCACGACAGGCCATCGGCCAAGGTCGGGAGGATGATCGACGAGAAAGTGCCGCTGACGCCCGTGTTGGTCGTCCAGTCGAACAGGTCGTAAGTTTGCCCAGCAGCGAAGGCGACGCCCGATGCATCGACTTGAAGCGTCCCGCCGAAGGCGAGGTCGTAGCTCGTGCTGTTCGTGGAGTTCACCGCGATTGTGTCATGCCCCGAGCCGTTGAACAAATCGAAGGCGGTCGCGCCGAGCAGCGTAAGGTTGCGATCGAAGGTGAGCGTCCCCGGTGCACTGCTGGAGGTGCCGGGCGCCAGTGTGGCGTCGGCGTTGACGGTCGCAGGCCGCGCGATCTTGCCGGTGCCACCGAGCGTTCCATCGTTCGCGACAACGGCTGCGGCCGACGACGACATCGTTCCGGTGACCAGCAGGGTCCCGCCGTTGATGGTAGTTGCGCCATTATAGGAGATCGTTGCGCTCGCGAGCGTAAGGGTGCCGCCATCCACCTTGGTGATTGCGCCGGTGCCGGTGCTGTTGGTGAGCGCGCCGGAGAGCAGGGACGCGCCACTGCCACCGATCGTGACGGTGTTGCCGTTCAGGTTTGCCGGGGAAGCAAGTGTGAAGCGGTTGGTCGAGTTATTGATCCACGACTGGGTGCCACCAAGCTTGAACGCGCTGGTGTTGATCGTCAGGTCACCGCTGCTGGTGTTATCCATCAGGATGCCAACGCCGGCGACGCCGTTGATGGTGCTGCCGTTGGTCTGAAACGTGGGTGCGCCGGAGTTCTGGCCGAGCGGATTGCTGGTGATCTCGATGCTGTTGACCGTGCTCCCGGTCATCCAGATGCCGCCGATCACGGTGACGTGCGTCGAGATGGACGGCTGGTAAGCGGCGGCGCTATCGAAGACGGCGATGCGGTCGGGCGCCAAGGGGGCGCTCGCTGGCGACCAGTTGGCATTCGTGTTCCAGTTTGAATCGGTGTTCCCGACCCACGCCCGCGTCTCCAGCGCCGCGTGTGCCGCCGTCGGCAGCAGGATCGCTGCGACAAGGGTGGCGGTGGCGCGCTCGTATCCGACCGTGTGCTTCCTCGACTGCATCTGCATCTGTCCTCTCCTGTGATGGGTTAATCCAAGGTCAATCGCGACGTGACGTTCTTCTTGATGTAGGAGGCCTGGTACGTGTTGACGTGTCCGTCGAGGAACAGCACGTTGGCGGCCTTCCTGTTGTTGTGACGGTAAATGTCGAAGCTGCGCCCACCCGCCCACAGTTGGGCCCGATCCTTCAGGCTGTAGTCCTGGAAGCTGTCGGCGACATGAATCAGGCTGCTGGCCGGCCTGCGCGCCTTGGTGAGCTTGCGCGGCAGGGTCTGGTCACGCGGGGCTGGGCTCAGGTGAATCAGGTAGCCCGACTCCGCGACGCCGCTCAGGTACGGCTGAATGTCGTACCCGGTCGGCTGATACTCCGGGCAGACGAAGACCGAGCGCCGAAAGGACGCGCGGTCGCCGTCGTTGAAGGCGTAGATGTACGGGATCGTCAACGAGGTGCCCGCCCACCGGGGCCGTCCCATGTAAGGCCCCAGGGCGTGGACCATGCCGTACGAGCTGTGGTTCGGAATCGAGTTGTCGAGGTTGTGCTTCCAGTTGACCGGGGGCAGGTAACCGCGGTTGTCGTTGGCGTACATGCTGAACATGATGCCGATCTGCCGAAAGTTCGCGGCGCACGTCAACGTGTTCGCGTGCTGCCTGGCCTTGCTGAGCGCCGGCAAAAGCATGGCGACGAGGATGCTGATAATCGAGATTACGACCAGCAGTTCGACGAGGGTGAAGCCTCGGCAAGTCTGCCCGGTTGGTGTCCGTTTCCACATCGGTATCGCTCCGTTACTGTCCTGGACGCGTCGTCGCTGGCGGCGCGCTGATCGAGGCGCGCGGAACCCATTCCACCGGTAACGTCACGTGCTGTGTCGGGGCACGCTTGCGCGTCACATCGCGCCCGATGCCGTCGAACAGCAGCTCCATGGCGACCCGGCCCATTTCGACCGAGGGCTGTCGCACGGAGGCCAGTGGTGGGTCCAGCCAGCGACACAGCGGCGAGTCGTCGAACCCGACGATGCTCACGTCCGCCGGGATGCGCAGGCCCATGCCGCGGATCGTCCGATACGCCTCGGCGGCCACCTGATCGTCCGAGTAGAAGACGGCCGTCGGGCGGTCCTCACGCGACAGAAGCTGCCGCGTGCAGCGCGCGATTCGCTCAGACCAGTCTTCCTGCGGTTGCACGGCCAGGTCGACCACGCGCGACCGGTCGAACGGCAGCCCGCGGTCGCCGACCGCGTCGCGCAGGCCCTCCAGGCGTGCGCGAACGGTGCCGGCAGCCATGTTCCCGATGAACCCGAACGTCCGGTGGCCCAGATCGACCAACGCATTGCCGACCATCAGCCCACCGGCATGGTTGTCGGCCGTGACCGACGCGACCTCGAGGTCGCGCGTGTGTTCGTCGACGAGCACGAACGGAAAGCCCTTCTGCTTCAGTTCGATCAACGCCTCGGTGAAGCGGGGGTGGTGCCACGACAGGATCAACGCCCCGTCGGCCGACCGGTCGGGCAGACCCTTGAGGATCGCGATGTCGTGATCCATGCGGTTGTGCGCATCGTACACCTGCACCTGGTAGCCACGTTCGCCGCCCAGCAACTGTGCGCCGCGGGCGATCTGCACGCACTGTTCGAATGCGAGGTCGGGCACGATCACCCCGATCTCGCGGGTCGCAAGGTCGGCCTGGCGCACGAACAATCCCTTGCCCGGGCGTCGTTCGATCAGACCTTCTCGAATCAACTGATCGGTCGCCCGACGGACCGACACCCGGCTGATGCCGTTCTCGCGGCAAAACTCCTGCTCGGTCCCCACGAACTCACCCGCCTTGCGCGATCCGTCTTGGATGGCAGTGCGGAGCTTTACCAAGAGCTCGTCGTACACCGTTGTACTACGGGTATTAATACATGTGTTATACACGGGGGGATTGTGTACTGTGAATGGTCCATAGTCAAATGATTTGCCAAAAACTGTCCTATATTGCGTGAAAGAAGCTCGATAAGTTCAGGAAGCCGATCGCGCGGCGTCGGAATAGATGTTCTGGCCACCTGTTGCCTATACCGTTGCGTTCAATCGTGTTACAGTTCGCTGCCAACCGGCCGCCACGTATCTGATGCTGAAGTTCATTCTCTTTCGCATCCTCCAGTTCCCACTGATCCTCGCGATCATCTACGTCGTCACCTTTCTGCTGGTCTGGGTTGCGCCAGGCAGCCCATTCGAGCGCACCGATCGCGCGATCGACCCAAAGATTATCGAGCTGAAAAAGGAACAACTGCACGCTGCCAGCGCGTTGGAATTTCTGACCTACTACCCATGGAACGTAATCCGGCACGGCGACTTCGGGCCGAGCCTGAATTACGAGGAATGGTCGGTTAACGACATCATTAAATCTGGTCTGCCGGTCTCGGTAACGCTGGGCCTGCTTGCGATCACGATCGCCACGTTCGCCGGGGTGGCGATCGGGGCGGCCGGGGCGGCGTGGCGGGGGGGCGTGGTGGATTGGCTCGGGCTGGGCGTCGCGCTCGTGGGCATCAGCTTGCCGGGCTTCGTCACCGCGGGGCTGCTGATCACGATTTTCTCCGTGAACCTGAAGTGGTTTCCAGTCGGCGGGTGGGGCACGCTGTCGACGATGATCCTGCCGGCGATCGCGCTGGCGCTGATGCCGATGGCCTACATCACGCGCCTGTCGCGGGCCGCGATGATCGACGTGCTCGGCAGCGACTTCATCCGCACCGCCCGCGCTAAGGGGCTGAGTAAACCGTCCGTCGTTGTAAAGCACGCATTGAAGAACGCCATGCTGCCGGTGCTGAGCTACATCGGCCCAGCGACCGCAGCGGCGATGACCGGGTCGTTCGTTGTCGAGAAGGTCTTCAACATCCATGGCCTCGGCGAGCATTTCGTCAACAGCGTGCTGAACCGTGACCAGACGCTCGTGCTGGGTGTGGTGATGGTCTACTCGACGCTGCTGCTCGGCATGAACCTTCTGGTCGATTTGAGCTACGCGCTCGTCGACCCGCGCATCGATCTGAGCGACAAGGGGGCGGCATGACCGCCATCACCACGACGGTGAACATGTCCCCCGCGGCGCCACCGGTCGACAACCTCGGCCGACGTTTGCTGGGGAGCGGGCGCGTGATGATTGGTGGCGCGATCGTGCTGCTGATCGCGCTCGCCTGTATCGCGAGCCTGCCGTGGACCAGCGACGGTGGCGTCGGTGGCACCGGTGCCGGCACGTGGTACTACGATCGACAGGAGGCGGGCGGTAGCCGCTTGCCGCCCGATGTGTCGTCAGTCGATCGCTGGTTCGGCACCGACGTGCTGGGCCGCAGCCTGCTGGCCCGCTGCCTGTTCGGTGGCTGCATCAGCCTAGCGATCGGCCTCGCGGCGGCGGTCATATCCATGGTGCTGGGCGTGGGTGTCGGGCTGCTGGCCGGGTATCGCGGCGGATGGACCGACGCCATCCTCATGCGGCTGGTCGACATCCTCTACGGCCTGCCCTACATCCTGATCATCGTGCTGCTGAAGTTTGCGCTCGAGCCGATCGTCATCGATTGGCTGACGGCCCTGAACCTGCACGTCTTGCCCGACCGGTTGAAGTTTCCACCCGCCGGCGCCGCCAACGTGATTACGATGTTCATCGCGATCGGGTCGGTCAGCTGGCTGACGATGGCGCGGGTGGTGCGCGGGCAGGTGCTCAGTTTGCGCAACCAGCCGTTTATCGAAGCCGCGCGGGCTGCCGGTCTGACCGAGATGCGTATTTTCGGCACGCACCTGCTACCAAACCTGATCGGACCCGTGATTGTTTATGCGACGCTGACCGTGCCCCGGGCGATTCTGGAAGAATCGCTGCTAAGCTTCCTTGGCGTCGGCGTGCAGCCACCGGTACCGACGTGGGGATCGCTGGCGTCGGACGGCATCGGGCTGGCGCTGAACCCCGTCAACAGTCGATGGTGGCTGTTGTTGTTCCCCTGTTCCTTGCTGGCGGTTACCTTGCTGGCGTTGAACTTCCTGGGGGATGGCCTGCGCGACGTGCTCGATCCGAAGCGCGGCGCCGCGCGAATGTGAACCCGCCGACCGCCTGTCATTGGCCAAGGCTTACTGCGAGCGAGTGACTTCATGGAGAATCGCTTCGGCATCAAAGACTTCCTGCTGCTGACCCTCGTGGTCGTGCTGATCGTGATGGTCGCGCTGGCGATGAAGCAGTACGACCGGCAGTGGAACGAACTGCGCGCGATCCGCGCCAACATCGACGCGCAGTCGCGCGATTTGCGCGATCTGCAGGGCCGCATTGCCAGTGGCGCGATTGCGGCTCGGCCGGCGGAAGGTGGAGCGGCGCCGGCGACGACGCAGGCGATCGATCCGAGAGACCCCTTTGCGTACATCCGCGCCGCCAAAGCCAAGCCCGACTATGCGGCCGGTGACTGGCTGGTGCAGGTGTTTCCCGGGCAGGTGGCCAAGCTGACGCCGTTGCTGTCGGGCGATGCGTACGCGAGTCAGGTGCAGGGGCATATCCAGGAATCGCTGGCCACGCGTGACTTTAATACGTTGGACTGGAAGCCGTTGCTGGCGACGGATTGGCGCGTCGAGGACAACACCGCCGCCTGGGACGAGTACGCCGCAAAGCGCCGTGCCGTGCCATTGACCGAAGAAGAGGTGCGCCAGGACGCAGCCTTCCCGAAGGATGAGCCGGCCGAGGCGCAGCAGGCGTACATCACCGAGCGCCTGCGCATCGGCCGAACGAACGCGGATATCGCCAAGGAGCCGGAGACGCCCGTGGCGCTGGCCGTTCGGTTCAAGCTCCGTCCCGGCGCGCAGTTCAGCGATGGCCGGCCTGTCACCGCTGACGATGTCGTCTTCAGCTATAACTTCGTGATGAACCCCGCCATTGCTGCGCCACGGCATCGCGCGTACCTGGAGCGCATCAAGGCGGTCAACAAGATCGCTGACGACGAGGTCGAGTTCATCTACAAGGAACCCTACTTCGAGGCGTTCGACCTGGCCGCGACCATGCCGATTATGCCGAAGCACTTTTACGAGAAGTTCGGGGCCGAGGAATTCAACCAGTCGGTCGGCCTGCTGATGGGGTCGGGCCCGTATCGCTTGGAAAGCCCGACCAACTGGAAGCCGGGCACGCCGGTGCAGCTCGTGCGCAACGAACGCTACTGGGGCGTCGCCCCGGCGTTCAATCGGCTCGTGTTTCGCGAGATCAGCAGCGACAAGGGCCGCCTTGCCGCGTTCCGCAATGGTGAGACGGACACGTTCGGGGCCACGCCCGAACAGTACCGCGAGCTGATCAAGGACGAGCCGCTGATGAAGCGCGTCCAGCGGTTCGAGTATCAGAACCCGGTGGGCGGCTATCGCTACGTTGCGTGGAACCAGAAGAACCCGTTGTTCGCTGACAAGCGCGTACGGCAAGCACTCACGATGCTGCTGGACCGCCCGCGGATGATCAACGAGATCGCGCTCGGCTATGCGGTGCAGTCGACCGGCCCGTTCAACCCGCTCAGCAAGCAGTACAGCCCGGACGTAAAGCCCTGGCCATACGATGTGGACCGCGCCAAGAAGCTGCTGGCCGACGCCGGCTTTGCCGATCGGAACAACGACGGCGTGATCGAGTTGCCGGATGGCAAGCCCTTCGAGTTCCGCCTCACCTATCCCGGTGGGGGCGGCAACTACGAGAAGATGGTGCTGTTCATGAAGGACGCCTACGCCCGGGCCGGCATCGTGCTGAAGCCCGACCCGCTCGAATGGGGCGTCTTCACCAGCCGGTTGAACGACAAGAACTTTGAAGCGATCAGCCTCGGTTGGAGCAGCGGCATCGAGTCGGACATCTACCAGATGTTCCACAGCTCCCAGACCGGCCCAGGCGGTGACAACTTCATGTCGTACGTGAGCAAGCCGCTCGACGCGCTAATCGAGGCCGCCCGCACGACCGTCGATGAGTCGGCCCGCATGCCGCTGTGGAACAAGGCGCACGAGGTGCTTCACGAGGACCAGCCGTACACGTTCTTGTGGTTCCCCAAGTCGCTGTCGTTCGTCGATGGGCGCATCGAAAACGTCGAGCAGGTCAAGCTGGGCCTGACCCCGAACGAAGTGTGGTACGTGCCGCGCGATGAGCAGCGGTATACGCAATAGAGGTGCAGGAGCAGTGGGCATTGATTGACGACAACGGCTCTCGGAACTGCCCGCCGCCCACTGATCGCTGACCCATTCTTCCCGACCTGCTTTGGCACGATTATGCTCAGTTACGTCATCCGCCGATTGCTCTTGATGATCCCCACGCTGATCGGCGTGACGCTGCTCGTCTTCCTCATCATGGCGATGGCGCCGGGGGGCTTGGGCGCCGGCCTGCGCGACGAGGCCGGCAGCATGCGGCCGGAACAGCGCAAGGTGATCGAGGACTACTACAAGAAGCGTTACGGTCTCGATCAGCCGCTCTGGCGCCAGTACCTGCGGTGGGCCAACCAGGTATCGCCCGTCGGTCTGAAGGACGCCGGCGTCGGGTTCCCCGCCAGTTGGCGAGTGGGAGTGAAGGTGCCCGATCTGGGCGAGAGCTTCCTGCGCAAGCGCCCGGTGATCGACGTGGTCGCCGACACACTGCCGATCACGCTGCTGTTGAACCTCATCACGATTCCGATCATCTACGTGATCTCGATCCTCAGTGGCATCTACGCGGCGAAGTACCGTGGCAAGACGTTTGATGTGGCCAGTGGCACGGCGTTCCTGGCGCTCTGGTCGCTGCCGACGATGTGGGTCGGCGTGATGCTCCTGGGCCTGCTGGCCAACCGCGATAACCTTCAGTGGTTTCCCACCGCAGGGTTGCACGACACGCAGGCGGGGCTGATGTCGTTCCTGCCAAGCTGGGGTGGCGAATCCGGCTTCGAACGCGGCTGGCTGCTCGATACGCTCTGGCACCTGGCGCTTCCGGTCCTCTGCCTCACGTATGGCGGGTTCGCGTTCATGTCCAAACTGATGCGCGCCAGCGTGCTGGAAAACCTGCAATCCGACTACGCCCGTACTGCCCGCGCCAAGGGCTTGGCCGATCGTGTCGTGTTGATGCGGCACGTCCTGTCGAACAGTTTGCTACCGCTCATCACCGTGGCCGCAGGCATCCTGCCGGGGCTGCTGGGTGGGTCGCTCATCGTCGAGACGATCTTCAGCATCAACGGCATGGGCCGGCTGATGATCGAGGCCATCCAGATGAAGGACCGCGAACTGGTGATGAGCCAGACGTACGTGATCGGCGCGATCAGCCTGCTCTGCGTAATCGTCTCGGACGTCTGCTACGCGATCGCCGACCCGCGGGTGAGCTATGAGTAACGCCGGCGCCATACCTGCGGGCGACGCGTCACCGCCGCCCCCGTCCGACCCGTCGGCACCGTTCGGCAGCGACCGTGTGGCGCCGGTGGAAGAGGTCGCGCCGCGCTCGTGGACGGCGGAAGTCTTGGCCAGCACCGTGTCGCGCACCGGCGCGAAAATCGGGCTAATTTGGATCGCCATCGTCGCGTTCTGCGCTATTTTTGCTCCGCTGCTAGCCAACAGCTATCCGCTGATTGCAAAAGTGGATGGCGAGGTCTCGTTCCCCGTCGTCCGCCACTTCACGGCGGCGGACGTGACGCTGTTGATCGGCGTCGTCATCGTGGCGGTGCTCTGGGTCCTGCCGATGCGCCGCAAGCTGACGGTGTGGACCGGCATCGGCCTGATCACGGCCGTTGCCGTCCTCTCGCTGATCTTCGTGAGCCCACCGGCTACGGAGATCTTCGAATCGCACCGCGAGGCCGTAGCCGACGGCCGCGTGCAGTGGGCGGTGCGCGCGCCGGTGCCGTACAGCGTGGGCGACCGCCAGCGCGATGTGCCCGCGTTTGAAGTTCCCCACCCGTGGGCCCCTAGGTTGAAGCACCCGATGGGCACCAACACGCTCGGCGCCGACATCCTTTCGCACATGATTCACGCCTGCCGGATCGCGATGGCGATCGGGGTGATTTCGACCGGCATTTCGATGGTGATCGGCGTGATCATCGGTGGGTTGATGGGGTACTTCGCCGGCATCGTCGATTTGCTTGGCAGCCGGTTGATCGAGATCTTCGCGGCGATCCCGACGATTTACCTGCTGCTGACTTTCATCGCAGCGTTCCCGGAGTACCGCAGCATATACTTGATCATGGCGATCATCGGCCTGACGAGCTGGACGGGCGACGCCCGATTCGTGCGTGCCGAGTTCCTGAAGCTGCGCAAGCAGGACTTCGTCCACGCCGCCATCGCCGCCGGGCTGCCGCTGCGATCGGTGCTGTTTCGGCATTTGCTGCCCAACGCGCTGGCGCCGCTGTTGGTCAGTGCCAGCTTCGGCGTCGCAGGCGCGATTTTGGCCGAGAGCACGCTGAGCTTCCTGGGGCTGGGCATTCCGATCGGCGATGCCAGCTGGGGGCAGTTGTTGAACGAGGCCATTAGCGCGGGTGGTGGCTTCAACTGGTGGCTGGCGACGTTCCCGGGCGTGGCCATCTTCTTCACCGTCTTCGCCTACAACATGATCGGCGAGGCCGTGCGCGACGCCTTGGACCCACGAATGCGAGGGACGTAATCACGATGACGACCGACAGCCAACATCCGCTGCTGCACATTGACAAGCTCAACGTCGCGTTCGACACCGCGCGCGGCCAGGTGCAACCCGTGCGCGACGTGTCGATGGCGGTCTATCCCGGTCAGACGCTGGCGGTGGTGGGGGAGAGCGGGTGCGGCAAGTCGGTGACGGCGATGTCGGTGCTGCGGCTGATCCCACAGCCGCCGGGAAGGTTCCTGTCGGGTCAGATTCGGTTCGAGGGACGCGATTTGCTGACCCTGCCCGAGCGCGACATGCGGCGGGTGCGCGGTAAGGAGATCGCGATGATCTTCCAGGAACCGATGACCTCCCTCAACCCCGTCTACACCATTGGTGACCAGATCGCCGAGGCGATCGTGCTGCATCAGAACATGCGCGGCAGCGCAGCGATGGACGCCGCAGAGACTGCCTTGCGGGACGTCGGCATTGCCGACCCCGGCCGGCGCTTGCGCGAGTATCCGCACCAAATGTCCGGCGGCATGCGGCAGCGCGTGATGATCGCGATGGCGCTCTCCTGCAAGCCCAAGCTGCTGATCGCCGACGAACCGACCACCGCGCTCGACGTGACCATTCAGGCCCAGATCCTCGAATTGCTGCGCAAGCTGCAACGCGAGAACGGTATGGCGATCATGCTGATCACGCACGACCTGGGCGTGGTCGCCGAAAATGCGGATACGGTCGCGGTGATGTACGCTGGGCGGGTCGTGGAACATGCGACGGTGCACGACCTGTTCGATAAGCCGCAGCATCCGTACACGGAAGGCTTGTTCCGATCGGTGCCGAAGCTGGGGGCAAACGCCGAGCGGTTGGACACCATTTCCGGATCAGTGCCCAACCCGGCCAACCTCCCGACCGGTTGCAAGTTTCACCCGCGGTGCCCGCGCATGCAGGGCGACCCGGTGTGTGCGCAAGTTGATCCGAAGTTGGGCGAAGTGCAGCGGAACCATTGGGCGGCGTGTCATCATATCGAAGGCTTCGCCGAGGCGCCGGTCACGCCACCGCAGTTGCCCTTCAAGCGGCCTGAGCACATCGCGGGCATACCGGCGGAGGTTTTGTCATGAGCTCAGGTATCGCCAGTGGAACGCCAGTCGATTATTCAGCCCCGCCGTATGCGGCGCCCGATCCCGCGCAGCCGGTCGTGGAGGTGCGCGATCTACGCACGTACTTCCCGATCCGCAAAGGACTTTTGTCGACCACCGTGGGTCATGTGAAGGCGGTCGATGGTGTGAGCTTCAGCGTCGGCCAAGGCAAGACGCTCGGCCTTGTCGGTGAATCGGGGTGTGGCAAGACGACGGTAGGCCGATCGCTGCTGCGCCTCATCCCGCTCACGTCGGGCGAGGTGCTGTATCGCGGTGAGGATTTCCTGCAGCCGCGCGGTGAACAGCTGCGCAAGTTACGGCAGAAGATGCAGATCATCTTCCAGGACCCCGTCAGCAGCCTAAACCCCCGTATGACCGTCGGCAACATCATCGGCGAGCCGATCGAGGTCCACGGCATCGCCAAGGGGAAAGACAAGCTCGAACTCGTGGCCTCGCTGCTGCAGCGCGTCGGGCTCGATCCGGCGTACGCTGTCCGGTACCCGCACGAATTTTCCGGTGGGCAACGACAACGCATCGGTATTGCCCGGGCGATCTCGCTGTCGCCCGACTTCATCGTCTGCGACGAGCCGGTCAGTGCGCTCGACGTGTCGATCCAATCGCAGATCCTGAATTTGCTGAACGACCTTCAACAGGAATTGGGCATCGCGTACCTGTTCATCGCGCACAACCTGGCCGTCGTCGAACACTTCAGCGATGAGGTCGCGGTGATGTACTTGGGACGCATCGTCGAACAGGCGAGCAGCCGAGAGCTGTATGCGAACCCGAAGCACCCGTACACGATGGCGCTGCTGAGCGCCGTGCCCGAGACCGACCCGCGGCCGAAGAAGGCCCGCATCGTCTTGCGCGGCGAGGTCCCCAGCCCCGCTAATCCACCGGCCGGCTGCCCGTTCCACCCGCGTTGCCCACTCACGCGCCAGATGGCGCAACAGGCTGGCGAGAGCGACACAGTCGAGATCACCAGTGGCGGCGAGCGCTTCCGCGTGCTGCACAAGTGCGTTGCGCAGGTGCCGCCATTGGAGCAAAAGCAGGGCGAGCCGGGCCACGTGGCGGCGTGCGTGGTGACGGAGTAGATCTTCTTCTCCGGTCTCTTTCCCATGTACATATGGGAGAGGCGAGGTGAGGGTGACTTCGAACTGATTGCGCCTCTAGTGAGGTCAAATCACCCTCACCCAGCCTCTTCCGGAGTACCGGGAGAGGGGCCGAAACTAAGCCAATTTTGCGTGTGCCCCTTCGTCGCGTAATATCCGTCGACCACAGTCGGACCTATGCAAACGCAGCCACCACCCATTCATAAGCTTTCCGTCGTCATACCCGTCTACAACGAAGGCGACACCGTTCAGACGCTGATCGGCCTCGTCGTCAACGCCGCGCTGCCTGCGGGCATGACGCGGGAGATCATCTGCGTCAACGACTGCTCGACCGACCGCACCGCCGCTAAGCTGGACGAGCTGCCGGCGCTGTTTCCCGAGACGTCGTTCCAGATTCGTCATAAGCCGGTAAATGAGGGAAAAGGGGCCGCGCTCCGCGACGGCTTCAAGCTGGCCAACGGCGACGCGGTGATCGTGCAGGACGCCGACCTGGAATACGACCCCGACGACTACGTGAAGCTGCTCGAGCCGATCGTCGAGGGCAAGGCCGACGTCGTCTATGGAAGCCGGTTCATCGGCGAGCCGCACCGTGTGCTGTACTACTACCACACGCTCGGCAACAAGTTCCTGACGACGCTCAGCAACGCCTGCACGAACCTCAACCTGACCGACATGGAGGTCTGCTACAAGGTCTTCCGCAAGTCGGTGCTGGACCAGATCGAGATCAAGTGCAACCGCTTCGGCTTCGAGCCCGAGGTGACCGCGAAGATTGCCAAGATTCGTCCGCGGTTGCGCATCTACGAGGTGGGCGTGGCGTACTACGGGCGCAGCTACGAAGAGGGGAAGAAAATCACCTGGAAGGATGGCGTGAAAGCCATCCTGACGATCATCCGGTTTCGGTTCACGAATTGACGGGAAGGCGCGTATGGACTTAACACAACCCTGAGCGAACTCGTCATCCTGAGGTACTCCGAAGGATCTCTTCCGTCCCACGCGGAATACGGGGGGAGATCCTTCGGAGTACCTCAGGATGACGAGCCTTGCGGAAAATACATACGCGCCGACAAGAATGATTTCGAACTGCTTACGGTTCAGGTAGATCAAATCACCCTCACCCAACCTTTCCCGGAGTACCGGGAGAGGGGCCGGATCGCGAATCCGTCAACACGCGAGTCATGTGGGCATTGGGACCTTATGCGATGAACGCCTTTTTCTTTCGCCCGCTCAAATAGCTCTCCATGATGCACGAGGCCAGTTCACCGCTGCTGGTGTAGAACGCGACGCCCTTGGTCAGCTTAGTCAGCTGGTCGACGAAGCCCACCCAATCCATTCCCCAGTAGTCTTCCACCAATGCGAACGTGCTCAGCCGACACCCTTCGCGCACGGCCAGCAGCGCCTCCTTCAACGTCGCCACGGTGCTGCGTTCGTCCGGCGGGTAGAGCAGGTAAATGTGGTCGCCTTCCACGTGGGCGGTCGGCTGACCGTCGGTCACGATAAAGATCTGCTTGTTCTCGCTCGTCCGCTGTTTCAGGATGCGCCGCGCCATCTGCAGGCCCAGGTGCAGGTTGGTAAAGTGCTGCGGGGCCTTGTCGATCTGGCCGATCGGCACCTTCATGCGCACCTGATAGTCGTAGATCGTCACCGGCTTGGGCATCGCCAGCGGCAGCTTCGAATCGGGGATGCGGTTGGCGCCGCTGTAGAAGCCGACGAAGTCGATCGAGTCCTGCGGGAACCGCTGGCGGATGAGCGCCTGCATCGCCATCGCGACCTTCTTGGCGCTGCTGAAGCGGTTGTAGCGCATCATCGAGCCGGACATGTCCAGCAGCACCACGGTGCTGCACGAGGTGGTGCCCTCGTGCAGGTGAAGCTCGAAGTCACGCTCGTCAAACTGAATTTTGGTGGGACCGACATGGACGCCCGGGTTGTCCCTCCCCACTGAAGTGGGAAGGCCGTGACGGGCTAAGGCGTTGTGGATGGTCTGGTGCAGGTCGAGCTCGCTGACCGGGTCGCCGTACTGGTAGGGCTTGGTGCCTTCGATGCGTTCACCACCGGCGCCGGCGGTCACCTTCTCGTGACCGTCGCGGGTTCCGTTGCGCAAGTTGGCGAAGACCTCGCTCAGCGCCTTTTTCTGCATCTTGCCGACGGCGCGGGGGGTGAGGTTTAGCTTGCCCTTGCCGTCCTTATCCAGCAGGCCATCGTTGATGAGTTGTTGCAGCAGTTCGGACTGCTCGGCGTTCTTCGGGTCCTTCATCATCTGCTCCAAGGCCTTCATCGCCTGGTCGCCGTACTCCATGATGAAGTCCATGAGCTTGTCCATCCCGAAGAGCGAATCGGGATTGGGGAACTCCTGGCCGTCAAACTCGCCATAGAAATACTTCATGGTTTGATTGTAGCCCGGCCAGCGGTCGATTGGCGGGAAAAGTGCAGTGCTTGCTCAGTAGATGCTGCAAATCTTACTTTCGACCTTTCCGCCTTGGCGGCCGCTGCAGGTTCCTGCTTGGAACTTGGAACAACCTCTCACGCCGCGGTGGGAGCGGTTGATCCTCCGGCGATGGCTTTTCGCAGTCGGCAAATCCGCGGCTTCCGCGCCGCGGCGTGATGCAGTCTGGCGGTGGTGTTAGGTTGCTCAGTCCTCCATCGCTCGCCGCGGCACGGCCGAGCCACTGAGGTAAAGCTGTTCGGCGCCCACCTGAACCACGAGATCGATCGCGACGCAGGTGGTCCTGCGAGCGCTGGACGCGGCGCCCACCTCTACCTGTGACGTGAACAAGGCCTGCTGCACGTTCCGCGCAACCACATACGCAGGCGCGCCGGTGACGGCCAAATCCCTCACCGTGATCGTTCGGTCGCCCGGCACGTAAGCGTAGCGGACGTGGCCGCCGTCCGGCTCGATCACGTCCACGGTCGTCGCCGACACGCTGTCGTTCACCTGTTGTGACACGGCGCCGACCACGCAGGCGTCAGCGGTCCGGATCGAGCGAACGATTCGGTTCATCGCGACGCGCGCAGTATGGGTGGCCTGGAAGAAGCGATCGTTGGTCTCAATCGACATCGCTGCTGCCTGGTATGCGGTGGCGACGGCCGTCAGCAGCATCGCGACGATCGCCAGGCTCAGCAGCGTCTCGGGAATGCTCAACCCGCGGCGGCGTGGGTGCTTAAATGGGGATTGGCGCGCGGGGATGCTCATGGCGTCACCTCGCGGTAGCTGTTGCGCGACACGACGAGCCGGTTCCCACCCAGCAGGCCGGGGACGGGGTTGGGATTGTTGCTGAAGTTCAGCATGCCGCCGCCTCGGGTGAAGGTGGTGCTTGAGTCGAGGATGATGATGTTCCCCCGGATGTTCGCGTTGATGCCGTTGTCCATCTGGAAGCGCTTGGCCACGATCGTGCCACCGTCGCCGCTGATCGTCGCGCCACCGGTGATGTAGACTTCCGACGCCGGCGCCAGTATCGCCGCGCCGGCCAAGTTGCGCACTTCAGCGATGCGTTCGGCGGCGGGAAAGTTGGCGGCGTTTAGCGTCTCGACGCTGCGGAGGGGGACGCCATTGCTGAGCGTGATCCTGTTGTTGCCACTGACGCCGAGCGTGTCGGTGACGATCACGCCGTTCACTTGGCAGCCACCGGCGAACGTGACGTTGTTGGGCGTTTCGATGAAGATCACGCCGTTCAACACGACCGAGCCGAACGTCGTGTTGCTATTGGCCCGCACGCGCACATTGGTGAACGGCGTGGGGCTCCACGAGATGTTGCTGGCCGTGATGACCTTGGCGCCGGTCGTGCCGCGGGCCGGCACGAATTGTTCGAAGACGCTGGTGTCGACGGTGGGCAACTCGGGCGCACTGCTGTACGGGCCTCTGTGTCCACTGATCCAGCCACCGTTGTTGATCGTCGGCGCGCTGCTGGCCGGGTTATACAGGAAATCGCCGGCGATGCCGGCGCTGCCGACGACCGTCAGCGACGGTCTGGCGGTCGACAGGCTGATCACGTTGCCACCGTTGATGCGGGCGTTGTTGCTCATGTCGACCCGGCTGCGCGTGATGATGCCCGCGCCCGGTGAGACCCACGTGCCACCGACGGTCCGATAGTCGTACTCGATCCCCCGGCCGATGGGGTGACCGGCACCGTTGCGACCCTCGCTGCGCAGCGTAAGCGTGCCGTCGGTCATGCGCAGCGTCATACGCGCCTGTCCGATGCTGGCGCCGAGATCCATCCAACGTTCGACGCCACCGGCCTGGCTGGGGATCGCGAGGTACTGTTCACCGGCGGCATCCTCATCAACGCCGACGCCATCGCCACCGGCGTTGCCAGTGCCGTCCAGCCGTGTCGCCAGTTGCGCGTAAATCGAGTCGAGCGCCGCGGCGTCGCTTGCACCGGTCGCAGCAGGGGTAAGGTGAGACAGGTGGTAGCTGACGAACTCCGCGCCCGACTCGGCCGCCGTTAACGCCCGGCTGGCGCTGGACTCGTTGTGCGACAACTGCGTGTTAATCGTGAACGTCGCGAAGAAGCCGATGGCCATCATCGAGAAGAGCACGAGGAAGAGCATCGCCAACACGCAGGCCATGCCCCGAGACTTTCGTGTTGATCGAATGCTTCGCATAAGCGGTTCCCCCTCTCCTTTAGTCACGGCACGTCGAAAGCGAGCCAACTCGCCGAGTAGAGCGGTTCATCGACGTTTGGGCGTCGTACGTCGACCGTGACCCGGACCGCGCTCACGTCGGCCGTACTCGGCACGTCGTGCGTCAGCCGGTCGATATCGATGCGCTGCACGTTGATTCGCTGCGACCATCCGCTCATGATCTGGATCTCCCGGCCGCGCGCATCGATCGGTGGTGAATACTCGGTGCCCTGCATCGCGAGCGTGTCGGTGAAAGTGGCCTGGCGCATGTGCTCGCGCACGTTGTTGGCCAGGTGCAGGCCATTGGTCTGCTGGTAGTTCTGCGCGTTGGCGCGCGTGCCGGTGGCGATCAGTTCCATCATCGCTAGCGCGCCCACGCCCACGATGACCAAGACCAAACACACCTCCGGCATCGTGAACGCCACCCGTCGAACGCCGCTACTGCGGTGGCCGAGGCTGCGATGTAAACGGGGGAAGATTGTGCGGCATGACGCGCTCATCAGCCTGAACATGCAATTCGATTGAGCGATAGGCAAATGGGCAAAACCGGTGCGGTCGCACCGGTGACGCATAGTGGTATGGGAAACGACGATCGGGCGGGCAGCCTTGGCCACCCGCCCGGGCGTGGGATCAAGATCGGGAATCCGTAGCGACCTTAGTACGTCGCGTTCTGCCGCGGCGCCGCTGAGCCGGAAAGGTGGACGGCGTTGCCCCCGATGGAGACGGTCAGGTTGACCGTCACCCGGCGGACGGCGAGCGGTGTGCCGGAGGACGTGACGTCGAAGCGGGCGGCGCTTACGTTGCGCACCACGACGTGTTCGAGACCAGGCTGATCAAGGGCGTCAAGGTCGCTCAGCAGGATCTGCTGCGCCACTTCGTCGTAGCGATACGTGCGGATGGCGTTCTCGGCCGTCACCACGCCCAGCGTGGTATTGGTGATCTCGTTCGCGTCGGGCGCGCCTCGGCGGCAGTCGGAGAGCATGAGGTTCAACGCCACGCGGGCCGCCTGGGCAGCGCGGGTGAACTCGTCGTTGTCCGTCACCACCTTCGCCGACACCGCCGTGGCCACCGCGACGGCCGTCAGCAGGGCCGACGTGATCGCGAGGCTGATCAGCAACTCGATCAACCCCAGGCCGCTGCGATCGCGGTTGCCCCGCGCCCGCGAGCGCGTTGTGGCGCGACCATGGGCACGGGTGAACGCGGTGGGAGTGGCGTACGCTGTGCTCATTGCATCAACTCGTGGAAGGTGGACGCTTTGGGCGCGAAGAAGGACGAGTAGCTCATGCCGGTGGTCGGCGCGTTGTCGGCGCCGGTCGCGGTAAACTTGACCGACTTGCTGCCGGAGAAGACCGCCGAGTTCATGCCCGGGTTCAGCGTCATCAGCGTGCCGCGATCGATGCGGATATCGGCGGCGCCGTTGAAGGTGAAGCGGTCGGCGATCACGCTGCCGCGCAGGAACGAGCCGGTGCTGCCCGTCATGGCCACCAGTGCCGTGGGGGCCAGGATCGACACGCTGCTGGCAGCACGGATGGCGTCGAACTGCGAGCCCGAAGGCGCCGGCGTCTGGCTCATGTTGCCGCTGAAGTCCAACGTGTTGGCGCCGGCCTTGTCCTCGAACACGATGATGCCGGCCATATTGAAGTTGCCCCGGAACGTCACGGTGTTAGGCGACTCGATATACAGGATGCCGTTGACCGTGTCGCCACCGTTGAATCTGGGGTTCGTGTTGGCCGGCACGCGGATGTTGGTCTGCGTCCTGGCGCCGTTGTAAACGTTGGTTGCGTACGACTTGAAGACCGACGTGTTGACGATCGGGAACTCTGGCGCGTCGGGCAAATAGGTCGTGTTGGCCAGCACGAGCGATTGGGTCGAGGCGCCACCCACCGAGCCCTTGCGGAAGTCGACGTCGGACCCCATGAGGACGGTGAGGTCGCCACCCAGCGTACCGCCGCTGACGATCACCGCGTCATCGGTGTCGGGCTTGGCGCTCATCGCGTGAATCGTATCGCTGTTGGCGGGGTCGGTGCTGGTAACATCGCCCTTGCCCAGCACGATCGCGCCCTTCGAGGCGATCGCGTAGTTGTAGATGGTCGTGGGAATCTGTCGGCGGTCGTAGTCCATCGTGACCGTGCGGCGCGTGCCCGCGTACTCACCGGTGACGCGGACGACCAGCGTGTTGTTCACGCCCGGCAGGTGGGTGATCGTTGCACTGAACGCCGCGCCCGGCGCAACACCGTCGAACGGGATCGTCGCGCCGGTCGTGGCGGGCACCGAAATTACCAGGCCCGATTGTCCGACCGTGTGGCTGCCCATATCGCGAGAATCGGAAAGGTTTGCCTGTAGGTCGGCGGCGACGCCGGCGATGACGTCGGCCGGCGTGGTCACGGTCGGGTTGACCGACACCTGCGACAGTTGGTACTTCATGAACTGCATGCCCGACTCGGCCGCCGAGAGGGCGATCACCCCATCCCGGTCGTTGCCGACGACCTTCATCGACAGCGACGTCGACGAGTAGAAGCCGATCGCCAGCGTCGAGAACAGCGCCAGGTAGATCATCGCGATGACCGCCGTCATACCGCGACGGGCACGCGTACGCTTCACGGTGAGGCAGGGATGTTTGCGTTGCATTGACATAGGGGACCTCTCCGGTCGAACCACGTTAAGGCGTGCCCTCGAACGCATACCAGGACAGCCTGCAGACCTCGTCGGTGCCGCGCGTCACGATCGTCGTGATGCGGATCGCCTCGGAGGTGCCATCGGGCAGCAACGTCTCCATTCCATTCACGTCAACGCAGCGAACGTCGATCGTCTGGCGCCAGTTTTCCATGTTGGGAATCACGTTCCCTCCGCCGTCGATCGGGGGGCTGAACGATGCGTTGTCGAGATCGTTCAGGTCATCCCACGCGCCGGGGTTGGTCGCGGTCTCACCGGAATCGCGTCCCCACGTGCCCGGCGAGGCGGGGGAGGTGAACTCCATCGTCATCGCCATCTCGCGGACGCTCTTGGCCAGGTGCATGCCGGTGGTCATCGAGGCGCTCGTGTTGTTCACGCTGGTGCCGGCTGCAAACAGCGTCAGCATTGCGACGAACGCGACACCCACGATCACCGTCGTGAGGGCTGCCTCGATGAGCGTGAAGCCGCGAGTGCGAGTAAGCCGAGGATGGGGGATGCGCTTGTCCATCACCCCTGATCTCCAATTGAATTGCCCTATAGTCAAATCGGGTAGTTTGTTTCGGACTTGAGTGCCAGAAGTGAGTTTCCAAAGAATGATACGGAGAGGCAAAGGACTCTGGGCCCTTCGCTTCTCCGTATCGTCAATTCCATATGAAGGCCTCCGCATCTGCCGGAGAGCCTGAGAGGCCGCTATTTCACGATGCTGCTGAGCTTGAAGATTGGCAGGATGATGCTCATCGCGATGAAGCCGACGACGCTGCCCATGGCGACGATCATGATCGGTTCGATCATGGCGGTCACGGACTTGATCACGAGTTTCAGCTCGCGCGAATAGTACTCGCTGACCTCGTCCAGCACTTCACCGAGTTTACCGGATTCCTCACCCGCGCCGATCATCTGGATGACCGACTTCGGCAGCAGGGGGCTGCGCTGCAAGGGTTGGCTGATCTTTTTGCCCTGTTTTACGGCCGAGTGAACGGAGCGCCACATCCGGCGATACAGCGCGTTGCCGCTGATCTCGGCGGTGATGCTGATCGTGTCGAGCATCGGCACGCCAGCGTTGATCAACTGGCCCATCGTGTGCAGGCTGCGGCTGATGTAGAGCGCGCGGAAAAGCTTCTTGAACAGTGGCACGCTCAGCTTGGCCTTGTCGAACCACAGCCGGCCCCAGTCGGTGCGCAGCATGAGCACGAACGCCCAGGCCGCCATCACCACTGCCGAGAGCAAGACATACCAGTAATCGACGACGAACGCGCTCATCATGTTCAGCACGCGCGTCGGGGCGGGCAGGAGCGCTTCCTTGCCCTTGAAGATGACACCGAAGCGGGGCACGACGAACGCGAGCAGGAAGATCGTGGTGCCGATCGCCATCACGCCGATGATGCCGGGGTAGATCATCGCGCCGACGACCATGCTGCGCGTCTCGATCTGCTGCATGAGGTAGGTCGCGATGCGGTCCAACATCTTTGAGAAGCCGCCGGACAGTTCCGAGGCCTTCACCATGTTGATGTAGAGGGGGCTGAAGACTTTCGGGTAGCGCATGAGGGCGTCGGAGAACTGCTTGCCGCTCTCGACGTCCTTCTTCATCTGGGTGAGCATCGCCTTGAACTTCTTGTTCTCGGCCTGGTCGGCGATGCCCTCGATGGCGGCGCGGATGCTGATGCCGGCGCGGATCATGACGGCCAGCTGGCTGGTGAAGTTCTGAACGTCCTTGGCGCTGGGGCCCATCTCGATGCTGAAGTTGAAGCCACCCTTCTTCGCCTCGTCGCCCGCCGGCGCCAGTGCCAGGATGTACTCGCCGCGCTCGCGCAGCTGCTGCGACGCCGCCGCGAGGGTGGGCGCGGTCAGTATGCCCGACTGGGCTTTGCCGTTGGCCGACTTCGATTCGTAGCGGTAATTTGGCATGGGGGGTGAGAATGCCGAATGCCGAATGCCGATTGCCAAATGATCGGACGATCATCGCATCGGCGATCCAGGATGTCGCATCCTCCTCCTTCTTAACTTGGCATTACGCATTTGGCATTCGGCATTCGCCTCAGGCCACCAGCGCTCGTTCCAGCTTCTCGGGATGGGCGGCCTGGGCGACCGCGTCCTCGCGGCTGATGTAGCCGTTCACGTACAGCTGCTTGATGCTGCTGTCGAGCGTCTGCATGCCCAGCGCACGGCTGGTCTCGATCACGTTCGGAATTTCGAAAATGCGGTTCTCGCGAATGCAGTTACGCACCGCGGGCGTGCATAGCATGATTTCGACGGCCGGGATCATGCCCGGCTGGTCATGGCGTCGGAACAGCGTCTGGCTGATGACGGCCTGCAGCGTGTTGGCCAGCATCGAGCGGATCTGGTTCTGCTCATCGCTAGGATAGATATCGATAATTCGTTCGATCGTCTGCGGCGCGTTGATCGTGTGCAACGTGCTGAAGACCAAGTGACCGGTTTCGGCCGCAGTGATGGCGCTGCTGGTGGTCTCCAGGTCACGCATTTCACCCACCAGGATCACGTCCGGGTCCTGACGCAAGCTGTGCCGTAGACCGCTGGCGAAGTTCGGCACGTCGCTGCCCACCTCGCGCTGTTCGATCGCGCTCTTTGCGCTGATGAACGCGTATTCGATCGGGTCCTCAAGCGTCAGGATGTGCCCCGGTTCCCGGCGGTTGATCGAGTCGACCATGCCTGCCAGCGTGGTGCTCTTGCCCGAGCCGGTAGGTCCAGTCACCAGGATCAGCCCGCGGGGCAGGTAGGTCAGCTTGTTGACGATCTCGGGCAGGAACAGCTGCTCGATCGGGCGCACCTTGTCGTTGATCGTACGGATGGAGAGCGCGACCGTGTTGCGCTGGTAGTGCGCGTTCACGCGAAACCGGCTGACGCCGGCGATCTCGTACGAGAAGTCGCTGTCGCGGTGTTCCTCAAAGTCGGCCCAGCGCTTCTCGTTCATCATCTCCTTTGCCATGCGCGTCACGCCTTCCTGGGTGACGATGGGGAAGTCGCTGTGCGTCATCACCGTGTTGATGCGGAAGATCGGCGGCGCGCCAACGTTGAAGTGAATATCCGAGGCCTTCGAACTCACGGCCGCGCGGAGGATGTCGTTTAGCATGCTCATAGTGGTTCCGTCGTCAGTTACCTATGCGTTCTCGGTCACTCGTAGGATCTCATCGACCGTTGTCTGGCCCTTCATGACCTTCTCAAAGCCGTCCTGCCGCAGCGTGACGAGTCCGCGCTCGCGGCAGAGCTTGCGCAACTGGTTCACGTCGGGGTTGGCCGTAACCAGGTCACGCAGGCCGTCGTCCATCACCAATAGCTCGTAAATGCCAAGGCGGCCGGCGTAACCGGTCTTGCGGCAGCGGTCGCAGCCGGCGCCCTTGTAGACCACGCCGTCGCCGAAGCCCTGCATCGTCAGGAATTCGCGCGTCTCGTCCGATAGGACGTGTTCCTGTTTGCAATGCTGGCAGATCTTGCGCACCAGCCGTTGTGCCAGGATCGCGTTGACGGCAGCGCTGATCAGGTACGGTTCGACGCCGATGTTGATCAGACGCGTGACCGACGAGGGCGCGTCGTTCGTGTGCAGCGTCGACAGCACCAGGTGGCCGGTCAGCGCCGCCTGCACCGCGATCGTCGCGGTCTCGGCGTCGCGGATTTCACCCAGCATCACCACGTCGGGGTCCTGGCGCAGCAGCGCGCGTAGGGCCTTGGCGAACGTCATGCCGATCTTCTCGTGCATCTGCGTCTGGTTGACGCTGCTCAGGTGGTATTCGACCGGGTCTTCGACCGTGCTGATGTTCAGCTTGTTGGCGTCCATCTGCCGCAGGCTGGAGTAGAGCGTGGTCGTCTTACCCGAGCCGGTGGGGCCGGTGACGAGCACGATGCCGTGCGGCTGGTCGATCGCGTTCTTCCAGATCGTCAGCGCGTTCTCGCCGAAGCCGAGGTCGTCCAGCGAGACGTTGATCGACTTGTTGTCCAGGATACGCATGACGACCTTCTCGCCCACCACGGTGGGGAGGGTGCTCATGCGAAGGTCGACCTTACGGCCATGCACCACAGCGCGAATGCGGCCGTCCTGCGGCAGGCGGCGCTCGGAGATGTCGAGGTTCGCCATGATCTTCAGACGGCTGCAGACCGCGGCCGCCATCGAGTGGGGCGGGTTCATGGCCTCGAATAGCACGCCGTCGATGCGATAGCGGATCTTGAGGGCCTTTTCCTTCGGCTCGATGTGAATATCGCTGGCGCCCTGCTTGATCGCGTCGAAGATCAGGTAGTTGACGAAGCGGATGACCGGCGACTCGCTGCCGGCCTTTTCCAGGTCGGTGACGTCGTCCTTGTCTTCCTTCACGAGCTGGACGTCGTCCTCGCTCATGTCCTTGATGATCTCGTCGACCTTCAGATCGGTCGCGTTCGTCGTGATCTGCTCGATGATGCGGTTGATGTCGGCCAGCGTGACGACGACGCTGCGGATCGACTTCTTCGTCTTGTGCTTCAGCTCGTCCAGCAGGAAGACGTTGGCCGGGTCGGACACGCCCATCACGAGTGTCTTGCGGTCGTCCTCGAAGCGGATCGCAAGCACGCCCTGTTTGCGGCAGTAGTCGGGCGGCAACAGGGCAAAGGCGTCGGCGTCGATCGTCTCGCGGTTGAGCGCCTCAAATGCCAACCCCATCGTCTCGGCGGTGGCCGCGAGCACCTGGCTCTCGCTGGCGGCGTTCATCGTCAGCAGGATCTGCGCGATGCTTTTCGTGGGCGACTGCGCCTGCACGCCGCGGGCCTGCGTGAGCTGTTCCTCTGTGATGACCTTCTGATCCAACAGCAACTGCTCGACCGATTTCCGCGCCTGCCGCGCCTCGGGCTGCCAGAGCGGCTCGACGGCGGTTCCGTCGAGCTGGGCGTCGGTGTCCCGGTCCAGCAGTGGGCTAGCGGAGGTTGTCGTGCGTCGTCCGAACATGGTGAATCTCGAGGAATGGGCCGACTGGGAATCGACGTCTACTGCGCCATCTTCAGTTCGAATCGGAACCCGTTCGCCTGCACGACGACGGCGTCCTTCGTGATCCGCTCGATCACGAAGACGTCGACCTGCTGGCCCTCGGTGTAGAGCGTGCGGTTGATCATGCACGCCGACCGCGCGCCACCGACGATCACTGACTGCAGCGACAGGTTCTGCACCGCCTTCACGGTGGCCTCGCGTTCGATCTCGCGCTGCCGCTTGGCCGCGGCCTCGGTGGCGTCGGCGGTGGGGATCGGGGCGACCGTGCGGAACGGGTTGGTCTTCAACTCGCTCAGCGGCACCTGCGTCATGCTCGGGTAGTTCATGAAGCGCTCGACGACCTTCTCCGTGTTCTTGCGCATCTCCTCCATCGTGCGGAGGCTCACTTGCCCGTCGTCCAGAAACTTCTTGATGGTCGTCGTGGCTTCCTGGGCCTCGGCCGTCTGCGCGCTGGCGGAGGCGGGGCCGGTCTTCCAGTACATGAAGTACGTCGCGCTGGCGGCGGCCACGACAAGCCCGAACAGGATCATGCCGCCGGCGCCCTTCTTCGTGGCCTCTTCGGAGACAAACTCCACCTCGCCATCCGACAGCGCCTCGCTGAGGTCACCTTCGGTCTGGTCCGCGTCGTCCTGATCGATGTTCACGTTCGCTCCCATGGCTGACACTCCTTTGCGTGGCCTACTGGACCGCCGCGGTAGCGGTGGTGTCCGTGCTGGCCGGCGTGGTCGTCTTCGTCGTCGTCTTGCTGCCCTCGGGCTCGAAGAAGATGCTCAACTGCATCTGCGCTTCCATCTGCCCGTCCTGGTCGTTGATCTTCTCGAGCTTCATCTTGGAGACGCGCGTCAACCGCGGCAGCTTTTCCAGTTCCAGCAGGAACTGGTAGTAGTTGTTGAAGTCGCCGACGAGCGTCATCGCGATCGGCATCTCGGTGTAGCCGGCGTTCTTCTCGGTCTTCAGCGTCTTCACCGTGCGGATCTGCAGGGCGTTTTCCTCGGCCTTGTTGGTGGTCTCGGCGAGGATCTTGTCGATTTCCTTCTCCTGCGGCAGCTTGCTTTCGAAGAACTGGATCGCCTTCTGCAACTCGGCGATCTTGCGGCCCAGGTCGGCGATGCCGGACGTGCTCTGCTGCACGTCGTTCAGGGCCTTCTGCTTGACGGCAACCTCGGCCAGTAACGCCGTGCGCTTTGTGTCGGCCTTAGTGAAGACCAGGAAGTACGCGCAGCCCAGCAGGGCAAACATGGCGCCGAAGAAGAGCATTTCACGAAGTCCGACTCGCATGGGTGTCTCCGTTGGCTAGTTCGACAGTTCCACCGCGGCCGTGCGGGTCTTGTCCGTGGTTGACATCACTTCGGCATCCGGCCGAAGGGACATTTCGATCTGGAACCGGCGCATCTTGTCGCCGGTCTTCTCACCGGTGCTGTTGCGCACCTTCTGGAACTCGTCGCTGATGACGAGGTTCACGTCCTTCAGCAGGTCCGATCCGTTTAAACGGCTGATGAACTGCGCGACCTGCACATCGTTGTCGGCGATGCCGGTGACGCGCAGGAACACGTCGTATTGCTTGGGTGCCGGCGGGGGCGGCGCGGCCGCCTCTCCCTTGGCCACCTTCGCGGCCTTCGCCTTGGCACGCTTCTCCTCAAACTGTGTTTTGACGACCACCGGCGCTGCCTTTGCCTTCGAATCCAGCGCCAGGTCCAACAGCGAGATACCGCTCGGCATGGCGTTGGTGATCTCGGCCAGCAGGTAGCTGCGCGGCACGCGTTCCAGCAGCGAGTCGGTCAGCTCCGCCTGGCGGGCCATCCGCTGCTGCTTGTCCTTCATGCTCTGCACTTCTTTGATGCGCTTAGCGGCCTGCGTATACTCGGCATCTACCTTGTCGCGGCGCACCTCGATCTCGCGCAAGCGCGCGTCCGACAGCGTGAACGCCGAGCCGATTGCCCCGACGACCACCACGAACAATGCGGCGCAAACCACGTTGGCCCGCCGGCGCGCCTTGCGCTCCAGGTAGTCCTCTGGCAGGAAGCTGAGTTGGTTGGGTGACGTCATAGAAACTCCTATCCAATGCCGAGTGCCTCATGCCGGCTGAAAGCGGTGCCGAGATAGTCTTTTCCCCTTCGACGTTCGGCGTTCGGCAATATTCGCCTCACGCTTCCACTCCGACCGCCGCAGCGGCGCCCATACTTAGGCCGATCGCGACGGCCCAACTGGGTTGAGGCTGGCGGCGGTCGATGCCGGTCTCCATGCCGATCTCGCTCGATCGTGCCATGCGCACCAGCGGGTCGCCCAACTGGGCGGCCAGTTGCATTTGTCGGGCGATGTGCTGACAGAGCGTGCGTTGCCGGGCCTCGCCGCCGACGAAGATCAACCGCTCGACCGGCTTCGACGGGAACGTGCCCTCGAAGTAGCGACGGCACAGCTCCAGTTCCTCGATTAGCTTGTTCAGCAGGTCGCGGCAGGCTTGGTCGACCTTGCGCGCCTCGTTGCGTTCCTCGGCAGCGGGATCAAACCGGCCAGCGGCGGTGGCTGGCGTGATGGGATTGGTGATCTCGGTGGACGCAGGTTCGGGTTGTTCCAGGTGGCGATCGTCCAACCGTGCCGCGGCGGCGTTCAGGCCCGCGGTCAGCAGCGCGAAGCCCTCGGTCTCACCGGTGCTGGCCGGAGCAATGGACTCAAGAGGTGCGGGCGTCGCTGCGGGCGTAAGCTCGGGGGTGGCCGGGGCCACGTTCGCCAGCCGCATGCGCATCAGTTTCGCGTCCTCAAAATTCATCTTCAGCGCGCTGGCGACTGCGGCGGTGAAGTGGTTACCCCCGATCGGGACGGACCGGGCGAAGAAGATCTGCTGCCCACGGCTTACGATCATGCGCGTGCCGGCAGCGCCGATGTCGATGAAGGCGTTGACCGTGTCCGCGTCGCTCTTGCGCCGGTAGACCTGCGCGAAGCAGTCGACCAACACGCGCGGTTCCACGTGCATGCCCACCACATCCAGACGCGACTTCGCGGCGGCGGCGAGGTAGTCGCTGACGGTCGCCTTTGAGGCGGCCATTACAATCACTTCCAGCTTTGGGTCGGTGTCGGCGTTGATCTCGCCGGCGATCATGTGGCGCACGAGTGCGGCGCCGGGTTCCATGGGGAACTTGCCGCGTGACTCCCAGGGAATGGCCTTCTTCAACGCCGCGTCGTCCATCTTCGCCAGGCGCAGGTGCTGCATGTGCAGCGACGCCGCCGGCAGCGACAGCACGACCTGCCGCCCGCGGAACTTGCCCTGGGCCAGCAGGTCGCGCATCGATTCGATGAAGAACTGCGCCCGGGCCTTCGGGTCATTGCGCACGTGCGACGGCACGTCGGCGGTGGCGGCGGCGGCGAGCTTGTAGTCGCCGTCGACCCACTGCACCTGCGCGAGCCTAATCGCGTCGGTGCCGAAGTCGACACCGATGGGGTTGGCCTTGGCCGCGAACCAGTTGTTGACGAAGTTCAGCATCTTCGGTCTCTCTCTCCCACCCTGATCTACGATTGCTTTTCGCGCATGGCAAAGCGGAGAAAACATTCCTTCTGCGAAGCGATGGGAAGGTTTGGCGCGCGCGACATCTCTACCGGCGGTATCGACGCGGGCCAGGGGCGAGGTTAGTCGCGAACGATTTATGAGACGCGGAGGAAACGGGAGAGGTGGACGCCTTCTTCGATAGCCGCCGGCTTTCCGGTGGAAACCGGCTTCGTTTGCATGCTTGCTTTAAACAGTGTTAGACGCTTGCAGGAACTCGGATGCCAGCGCATCCGCCACGCTCAGGCCTGCAGGCGTAAGGCGGATCGTGTTATCGGTCTGTTCCAGGAGACCCACTGGAGCAAACCGAGCGACAATATCGTGAAACTGCCGCCGGGCGTCGCGACCGGTGCGCGTGGTGTAGACGTCAAAGTTGATGCCGCCGCTGAGCCGCAGCATGAGCATCGCCAGTTCCCCCGCCCGGGTTTCGGGGGAGAGGCGTTCAACGTCGGTCGCGGGCAGATGGCCCGCATCGATGGCCGACTCCCACTCGCCAAGGTGCGGGCGGTTCTTCCAGCGCACGCCACCCGTGTGGGCCGACGCCGATGGACCCAACGACACGTAGTTGCCGCCCGTCCAGTACATCAAGTTGTGCCGGCATTCCTGGCCGTGGGCGGCGTAGTTGCTGATCTCGTACGCCGCCAGCCCGGCCTGCGTCAGGCGAGACCGCGCGTGACGCATCATGTCGATCTCTAAGCTTTCCTCGGCCGCCACGATCGTGCCGAGTCGCTTCTTCACCGCCATGGGGGTGTTCGGCTCGTACGTCAGGGCGTAAGCGGAAATGTGGGACGTGCCAAGCGCGATGGCTGCATCGAGCGACGTTGCCCAGCTAGCCAGCGACTGGCCCGGCACCGCGTAGATGAGGTCGACATTCAATCGCTTGAATCCGGCCGCGGTGGCGATCGCGACGCTTCGCTCGACGTCGGTGGGATCGTGGTGGCGCTCCAAGGTCGCCAGTTCGGCCGGGTTGAACGACTGGGCACCGAAGCTGAGGCGGTTCACGCCGTGGTCGCGCATCATGTGGCAGTAGTCGTTCGTTACGGTGGCGGGGTTCGCCTCGACGGTCCATTCGTCGATACCGGTCAAGTCGAAGACACGGCTCAGGCCGCTCAGCAGCCGGGCCATTTGCGGCAGGGGGAGCAGGGTTGGGGTGCCACCGCCAAAGAAGATCGTCCGCGGGGCGACAGTTATGGGGTAACGGTCGACCCAGAACTTAGCCTCGGTTAACAGTCGATCGACGAACCGGTCCATCCGGTCTTCGGTTTGGTGGGTAATGCTGTAGAAGTCGCAGTAATGGCACTTGTGGAAGCAGAACGGCACGTGCACGTACAGCCCGTCCACCGGCTCGGCGGGCAGGGAGGCCAAGTCCAGCGGCTGGACTTGGCTGCGGTGGATCGTAAGCGGGGTCAGCGTCGACATAAACTGGCACTTGAGGCGAAGCGGGGAATGTCTATGGCACGAAAATTGTTGCTGGAAATCGGATACTGATATAGTTTAGTCGATCGGTCGGTCGCTTGCCCGTCTGTACGCCGATTTTACTGCTGAATCTGAGGGTCGCTTATGCAGGTCGTTCTGATCATGTTCCGCTCCGATGGTGAACGGCGCAGCTTCTCCGTCGTCCGCGACATCACGGTGCTTGGGCGCCGCGAGGACTGCGACCTGCGCATTCCGCTGAGCGACATCTCGCGCAAGCATTGCCGCATCATCCGCAGCCAGGACAGCGTGCGAATTGAGGATCTGGGCAGCTCGAACGGCACGCTGTGCAACGGCGAGCGCATCACATCGGTGGAACTGCAGGCGGGCGATACCCTTACCGTGGGGCCAGTGACGTTCGTGGTGCAGATCGACGGTCTGCCGGCCGAGGAAGAAATGGTGGCCGGCCCCGCCGAGCCCGCCTTCACCCCCCAAGACACCGCCGCCGCGGCTGCCGCGGTGGGTGTGGGAATGATGCAGGAGGTAGATCCTGCGACCGAGGAAGAACCCGTTGCGCTGGATGACGACGACTACGAGGAAGACCTCGGCGCCGCGCCGCTCATTGCCGCCGCCGATGATGGTGACGACGAAGAGTTCGTGCAGGACCTGGAACCCGTAGCCGAAGCCGGTGAAGCCACAAGTGAAACGCTGGAAGAGCTGGAACCGGTTGAGGAGCTGGAGCCAGTGGAAGAACTGGAACCGGTCGATGAGTTGGAACCGGTTGCTGACCTCGAGCCCGTTGCCGAGGAAGATGAACTGACGCCGATGGACGACCTGGCGCACGCCGATGAAATCGCGCCTGAACCCGCGCCCACCGCCCCGAAAGCCCGCGCCGTAGCGCCAGCAGCGCCCAAGGCAAAGGCCGCCCCCACGCCACCCCCGGCGCCGGTAGCGCCACCGGCGGCCGCGGCAGGACCTGCGGACGATCTGGTGTCGCCGTTGGAAGGGGAACTGCAGTCGTCAGACCAGTTCGAAGCCATCAGCGAGCAGAGCGCGTTCGACATCGTCATGGACGATGCTTCACATAGTTCCGCGTCCGGCGAGATTGAAATCGACTGGAACGCCGAGAGCAAGTCCTAGGACTTTTTCACTGGCCTTGTCTGAGCTTTCAGTTCTCGACGCAGGGCAGCACGTCACGCGGTTCCCGGCATACGATTCCGTGCAATGGCCACACTATCCCCGACCGCTGCGCGACGGCCGATCAGGGTCGCCAGCGTCAGCTACTTCAATTCCAAGCCGCTGATCGACGGCCTCGACCGCGATCCCTTCGTCGAACTGTCGCTGGCTGTGCCGGCGAAGCTAATCGATGGCCTGCGAGATGGTTCGACCGATGTCGCGCTCTTGCCGGTGATCGACTACCAGTCGATGGGCGGTCTGCAGATCGTTCCTGCCGGCGGCATTGGGTGCGATGGCCCGACACTAACGGTTCGCATCTTCAGTCGGGTGCCGTTCGAGCAGATCGAGTCGCTCGCGTGCGACGTGGAGAGCCATACGTCCGTCGGCCTAGCACGCGTGATTTTGGCCGAGCGATACGGACTTCGGCCGGAGATTGTGCCACTGGACCGCGCGCGATCGCCGCAGACGTTGCTGTTGATCGGCGACAAGGTGGTGTGCGAGGAGCCGGTCGGCTACGCCCATCAACTGGACCTCGGCGAGGCGTGGAAGCAACTGACGGGCAAGCCATTTGTGTTCGCAGTCTGGACGGCACGGGCAGTCGTGGATGTGGGTGACTTGCCCGAGCGGCTAGCGCAGGCGAAGGTGCGAGGTTTGCGGCGCGTTGATCAGCTGGTCGACCAGTTCGCCGTGCCGCGCGGTTGGCCGGTCGACATCGCGAAGCGGTACCTAACCGAATATCTGAAGTTCGACATTGGCCCGCAGCAGATCGACGCGATCCGGCTGTTCCACACGCTGGCTGCGAAGCATTGCGTGGTCGGTACGCCGGTTCGCCCATTGCAGGTGCGGCAAAGCTGAACCCGCAATCGATTCCCGCTTGCATCGGAATAGCTGGGCGTCCCTGAAGCGCCTGATGACGCTCAATCCTGTCGCGCCAGTTCTGCAAATTGTTCCCCGCGGTCCTCAAAGTTAGTGAATTGGTCGTAGCTCTTGCAGCCCGTGCTCAGCAAAACAATATCACCTGCCGCCGCGTTCTGCTTTGCGATCCTAATTGCCGTCGCGAGGTCGCCGCACTCGTAGACGGCGGCGGCGGTTTGCGAGACGGATTCAGCCAAAATCGCCGCTATCTGCGGTCCCACCGCGCCGATGCACAGCACCGCCTTGGCCCGTTCCGTCAGCGCATTGCACATCGCAGTTAGCGGCGCCTGCGAGTCGTAGCCACCGACAATTTGAAGCACGTGACCCGTCGGAAACGAATCGAGCGCCGCGACGGCGGCCTCGGGAATCGTCGCGATCGAGTCGTTGTAGAATCGCACGCCGTCCGCCTCGTGCACGAGTTGCAGGCGATGCGGCAGCCCGGGAAAATCGGCCGCGGCATGTTGGGCGTCGTCCCACGATACGCCTAGCACATTGGCCGCTGCGAACGCGCCTTGGGCGTTCAACTGATTGTGCGCGCCCGGCAGCGCCAGCTCGAACGGCTTGCTGTTGGGCAGCGGGTAAAACGCCACGCGCCCGCCGGCGTCCTTCGCGAAGGATCTCGCGCCGGCGTCACCGCCGTTCAACACCGCGATGTCGTCGGCGTTCTGGAACCGCACGATGTTGCGCTTGGCGTCCTGGTACGCCTCCACCGACCCGTGCCACGCCAGATGGTCGGCCGCCACCATCGTCACCAGCGCCACGTGCGGCGACCACCGCATCGCCTTCAGATGCTCGAGCATATAGCTCGACAGCTCCAGGACCACCCGATGCGTCGGCTCGATCTGCGGCAGGTCCGACAGAAGCGACCCGCCGATGTTCCCACCCACCCACGTCTTGTATTTCGTCGCGAGCATTCGCCCGAGCAGCGCTGTGGTCGTCGATTTCCCCTTCGTGCCCGTCACGCCGACGATCGGTGCCGGGCAGCGTTCGACGAACAGGCGGATCTCGGTGGTGATCGGCACATTCGCCTCGCGCGCCGCCTGCAGGAACGGGCTGCCGATCGGGATGGCCGGGTTGGCGACGACGAGATCGGTCTGGGTGAAGTCCTCGACGCGCTGGTTTCCCAGCCGAAGCTCGATCGGCAGGCCGTCGAGCTGCTCGATCGAGTCGATCAGTTCCGCCGCCGAGGCTTGATCGGTCACGAGGACGTTTGCGCCCTGTTCTACCAGCCATTTCGCAACGGAAATGCCACCACCAAATCGACCGAGGCCGGCGACGGTGACGTGTTGTCCCTTGAGTTCCATACGAATCAACTCGATAAATGCTGTGCGCGAACGGTCGCACGCCAGATGCCAACGCTTTCATCGTCGGGCGGCATGCCTGACGTGCAGAACGCGCACGACATTGCTGCGGATGACGAAGAGAACCCGGTAAACGTGCTGCCGACGTCCCACCAGTAGCTGTCGGATCGGCTCGTCAAAGGCGTCCGACTCCCGTGCTAATCCATGACGGTTGGGGAACGTCTTCAATTCCTCGATCGCCGTCAACATCTCCTCGAGCCATCGGTCCCCCGCTCGCGGGTTCTGCTGACGAATGTATAGATAAGCCGCCTCGATGTCCGTTAACGCTGGTGGTTGAATGACGACCTTGAACGTCATTCCGCACCGCGCGAATCGCGCAGCCGCCGCAGTTGTGTGGTGGCCTTGCGAGCAGTGATGCCCTCGCCTCGCTCAACGGATTCAAGACCGCGGCGAATGCCCTCGACCGCTTGTTGGTAATCGAGTTGCTCTGCCAATCGGTCGACCGTCTGCTCGAGCGCTTCGATTCGCTCCACCATTTGTTTGACCGTTACCGTCGCCATGTGTGCATCCTACCACGAGTGCGACCGAGGGACCTACCTGATGACGCCCGCCAGGTCCGCCTTCATGTCCTCAACCGCCTTGGCGACGCAGGCCTGCCAGTCGCCGCCGCACTGGCTGGCGATCTTGGCGTCGCGGTGGGCGTACAGGATGCTGCGGCTGGCGCTGACGATCGCGCCCTGACCATTCGTGAACGCGGCCTTGGTCATATCGGCCGTTGCGCCCTGCGTGCCGTAGCCGGGCAGCAGGAAGATCGATTTCGGCAGTCGACCGCGCAGCGATTCGATCTGCGAGGTTTGCGTCGCGCCGACGACCGCGCCAAGGGAACTGTAGCCGCTGTCGCCTACCAGCCCGGGCTGGGCCGCGAGCGGCGCGAGCTTGTCGGCGAGCGCTTCGCTCCAGGTCCGGCCGTCGGCCAGCTTCACGTCCTGCAGTTCGGCGCTGCCGGGGTTGCTGGTGCGCACGAGCACGAACAGCCCCTTGTCGTAGTCCTTGGCCGCCTTGATGAACGGCTCGAGCGTGTCCATGCCGAGCATCGGGTTGACCGTGATCGCGTCGGGCGTCACCACGTCGTCCATCTCGTCGAACTGCGGGTCGGCCAAATGGGCGGCGGCATACGCGGCGCTGGTGGAGCCGATGTCGCCGCGCTTTACGTCACCGATGACCAGCAGGCCCAGTTCCTTCGCTTCCTGCACGAGGCTGTAGTACGCCTCGACCCCTTCCCACAGGTACTTCTCGAAGTAAGCCGACTGGAACTTCACGATCGGCACGTGCGGCGCCACGATCTTCAGGACGGCCGTCGTGAACTTGAAGATGGCGTCGATGGATGCCTCGGCGTCGTCGGCATCGCGCGGGCTGGTCAGCACGGCGTCAGGAAGCATCTCGTAGATCGGATCGATGCCGACGCAGATGGGCGAACCCTTCCTGGCGATGGCTGACAATAAGCGGTCGGCGAATAGGTCGGACATAGGAATGCCGAATGTCGATGGATGGCTGCCGAAAGTCAATTGGCGGCGGATGGGTTGAACCGCCAAGGACGCCAAAGTCGCTCGTTTTGTCATCCTGAGGTACCCCGAAGGATCTCCCCCCGTATTTGCTTCGGAAAGAAAGAGATCCTTTGGAGTACCTCAGGATGACGGGCTTTCGCAGGGTGCATACGTCCACTCCTTTCAAATTCCTTGGCGATCTTGGCGTCCTTGGCGGTTCATCCTGCTTCCCGCTACAATCTTTCGCTCGTTTCCCGAAGAACACCCGCAGGAACCCGACCGGAGCGCACCCATGGCCTTGAAGACCGTCGACCCGCAGATTGCCGAACTGATCGTTCAGGAAGAGCACCGCCAGGCGGACACGCTCGAGCTGATCGCCAGCGAGAATCACGTCTCCAAGGCCGTGATGGAGGTCGCCGGCACGGTGCTGACGAACAAGTACGCCGAGGGGTATCCCGGCGCACGGTATTACGGCGGGTGCGGGTTCTACGACCAGATCGAGAACATCGCGATCGACCGCGCCAAGCAGATGTTCGGCTGCAAGTACGCCAACGTACAACCGCACAGTGGCGCCAACGCGAACCTGGCCGCCTTCATGGCGATGATGAAGCCGGGCGACAACTTCATCAGCCTGAACCTGGCCAGCGGTGGGCACCTGAGCCACGGCATGAAACTCAACGCGTCGGCTGTCTTCTTCAAGCCGGCCCACTACGAGTTGAACCCGGAGACGGAAACGATCGACTTCGACCACGTGCGCGCCCAAGCCAAGGAACTGCGCCCCAAGGCCATCCTGTGCGGTTACAGCGCTTACCCCCGCACGATCGACTTCGCCAAGTTCCGCGAGATCGCCGACGAGGTGGGCGCCAAGTTGATGGCCGACGTGGCGCATATCGCCGGCCTGATCGTCGGTGGGGCCCACCCGTCGCCGTTCCCGCACGCGGACATCGTCACCACCACCACGCACAAAACCCTGCGCGGCCCGCGCGGTGGGTTGATCCTCACCAACGACGAGGAGCTGGCCAAGCTGATCAACCGTAGCGTCTTCCCCGGCACGCAGGGGGGGCCGCTCATGCACATCGTTGCCGCCAAGGCGGTGGCGTTTGGTGAGGCGCTGCAGCCGTCGTTCAAGACGTACGCCCAGCAGATCGTGAAGAACGCCGCTTCGCTGGCGAAGGAACTGCAGGCGAAGGGTTACCGCCTCACCAGCGGCGGCACCGACAACCACCTGATGCTCGTCGACCTTCGCGCCCGCAGCGCCGATTTGACCGGCGCCGACGCCGAGAAGGCCCTGGAGGCCGCTGGCATCATCGCCAACAAGAACGGCATCCCCAACGACCCCCGTCCACCGAAGCTGACCAGCGGCATCCGCCTGGGCACGCCGGCGACCACGTCGCGTGGGTTGAAGGAGGCCGACTACGTGACGGTCGCCGATTTCATTGATCGCGCATTGCTTGGAAAAGATGACGCTGACAAGCTCGCCGCAGTGCGCGCGGAAGTGGCGGCGTTCTGCAAGAAGTTCCCGATGCCGCACTGATGCGGTCCGACCCCATTCCCGCCGCGGCGGTCTGGGTAAGGCAAAACGTGAAATCGTGCACCATTGTGCACCATTTTGCACCATCGGGTGATGGAGAGAGAGCCCGTGACAGCAGTCGCGTGGGCTATTCGGTTGTCAAAGAACAGGCTATCCATCTCTACGCCCGCGCTGCGCGATTGAGGCGGATCCGGCGCAACGTCCTTCGATTTCCTCCGTGTCTTCCTGCGTGCTTTCGCGCCTTCGTGGCTCCGGGCGTTTGATCGCGGCTAGCGCCGCGTGCAGGCAAGAATGCCCGCCCCACCAGGAGGAAAGACAGAAGAGAGACAGACAAGAATGTCCGTCTCGCCAAAGAAGAGACACAGGCAAGAATGCCTGTGCCACAGAAGAGAGAAGAAAGAATACGGGGGGAGATGAAGACGGGGGGAGAGACAGGCAGGAATGCCTGTCCTACAGAAGAGCGACGGGAGACTTTAGGGGCGCGCAGGCGGCGGTGGGTGGGAAAGTCCGTCTAACAATTACTCGCCAAGGCGTGTCTTCAGTCGTTCGATTTCCTCGGCGAGCTTTTGCACCTGCACGCGGAGGTCGGGGAGCTTGCGGATGGCGGCCTGTTCGCGAAGGGTCTGGCGGCGAGGGAGGGCAGGGGTGCCCATGACCACCTCGCCGGCGGCGACGTCCTCGACGATCGCGCTGGTGGCGGCGGCCATCGCGCCGTCGCCGATCTTCGCGTGGTCGCGCACCGCCACCTGGCCACCCAGCACGACGCCCGCGCCCAGTTCGGCGCTACCTGCCAGACCCACTTGGCCGACTATGATGCAGTGGGGGCCGATCTTCACGTTGTGCGCGATTTGCACGAGGTTGTCGATCTTCGTGCCCGGGCCGATCACCGTCGCCGCGAACTTCGCGCGGTCGATGCAGACGCACGAGCCGATCTCCACGTCGTCGCCGATCTCGATCGTGCCGATCTGCGGCACCTTCGCATGGCGGCGGCCGTCCCAGCGGTAGCCGAAGCCGTCGGTGCCGATCACGCTGCCGGCGTTGATGATCACGCGGTTGCCGATCGTGATGCGCTCCCGCACGACGCTGTTGGGGAAGATCACGCAGTCGTCGCCGATCGACACGTCGGCCCCGATGTAGACGCCCGGGTGCAGCACGACGTTTCGCCCGATGCGCGCGTTGTCGCCCACGAACACGTTCGGCCCGATGGCCGCGCCGTCCCCAATGCTGGCCGACGGCGCGATGAACGCCGCGTGGTCACGGCCGGGCCGGGGCTTGGGCACCGGTGGGGCGAAGCGCTCCAGCACCTGAGACATCGCCAGGTCGGCGTTGTCGGCCGTCAGCGTGATCGGGCCGGCGCCGTTGCTGGACGCACCGGCCGGCAGCGTCACCCGACGGTCGACGATGACCGCCGACGCCTTCGTCTTCGTGAACTGCTTGACGTACTTATCGTGCCCCAGGAACGACAGTTCGCCTGGCTTGGCCTCGGCCAGCGTGGCGAGACCGGTGATGACCGTGTCACCCCTGCCGCCACGGTCCAAAGGCAGGTTCAACAGGGAGGCGATGTCGGCGAGCGTGAACTGCGGCATAACGTTACTGCCCGCCAGCCTTGAAGTCGGCATCCAGCTTCGCCAGCACCTCATTGGTGATGTCGGCGGCCTCGGCGGCGTACCAGAGGTTCTTGGCGCTCAGGAACTGCGTGAACTGCTGCTTGCTGACGTTGTCGACGGTTTCGGGCAGATCGCCCGACACGTCGGAGATCACGACCTCGATGCCCTTGCTCTTAGCGACCGATTCGATCGCCGCCTGGATCTTCTTGAACATTTCCAGCGTGCGGCCCTTCTCCACGTTTTCCAGATCGGCAGCCGTCAGCTTGCCCCAGGTCTCGGCTTCCACGCGCGCCATGCGCAGCTCGCGGCTCTTCTCGACGTAGCTGGGGGAATCGCGACGCAGCTGCGACAGTTCACCTTCCAGCCGGCGGATGTTGGCGCCCTTCTCGTCGCCGGTCTTCTTCAGCACCTGCCCCTCAGACTCCATCTTTGCCTTCAGCTGCACCGTTTCCTGCGCTTCCTGAAACACCGTGGCCGGCCGCACGACGGCGATCTTCGACTGAGCATCGGCAACGGCGGGGACCAGCAGGCCCAGGACCACGATCGACGCGAGCATGAACGATTTACGCATTGCGAATCCTCTTGTTAAAGCGGCCACTCCGGTCGGTGCGGCGCGTTACTGCAGGAAGCCGAACGAGAAGCTGATGTACTGGACCTCGTCCAGATCATCCTTGGACAGCGGCACCGCGAAGTCGACCGCCAGTGGCAGCTGTCCGAAGACGGGCAGGGTCAGGCGGAAGCCGAACCCGGCGCTCGATCGAATTGTATCCACCTCGAACTCTTCCTCAACCGTGCCGGCGTCGGCGAAGACCACGCCGCGCAGCGTTTCACCGGCCAGCGGGAAGCTCAGTTCCGCCGTGCCCGTCAGCACGAAATTGCCACCGATCGCGTCGTCGTTGAGGCCCGAGCGCGGGCTGATCCCGCGGAAGTCGAACCCGCGCACGCTGCCGATGCCACCGCCGTAGTACCGTTCGAAGAACGGCGCATCGGAGAAGATGTACCCCGCATCAGCGCGAAGCGACAGCACGGTTCGGCGGTCCTGCAGGTCTGTGTTGAGCGTGATGTACCGATCCCAACCGGCCGACAGCTTGGTGAAGTCGTAGTCGCCGCCCAGCGCGCCCACGAACTCGGTGCCGAACGTCAGCACCGACCCGCGGAACGCCAGCGGCCCGCGGTTGCTCGTGTCGCGGCGAAGCTGGAAACCCAGGCTCGTCAGCGCGCTGTACCCCTCGGCCAGCACGATCTCGGGCGCGCGCTCAGCCTTGTCCTCGACGTCGTCGATTTCCACCTGCTCGGCCCGCAGTGAGACGGAGGCCGAATAGACGTAGTTGAACCGCTTGCCGATGCTGAACCGGGCGCCCATGCGCTTGTCGTCGTAGTCCTGCCAGTCGCGGTTGCGGATGTACCCTTCGCCGCTGAAGCTGTAGGGCTGGTCGAACAGGTAGGGCTCGGAGAAACGGATCGAGGCGTTCGTCTGCCGCGTACCCGGTTCCAAGCTGATGCGCAGGTTCTGGCCGGCGCCAGTGAAGGATCGGTCGCTCAGAATATCAAGGAAGCTGTCGGGCGGGTTACCGAGGTCGAAGTTCTTCTGCTCGAACGACAGGTTGCCACCGACGCCACCGTTGCTGTTCACGCCCGCCCCAACCGTGAAGTTGGCGGTTTTGCCTTCGGTCACTTCCACCAGCAAGTCGCGCACGCCGGGCTCGTCGCCAATGGGGGTGATGGAGATGCCCTGGAAGTAGGGCGTGCCGCGCAGTCGGTCGGCGGCATCGGCGACCTCGCCGGAGTCGTAGGTCTGGCCGGGCTGCATCCGCATCTCGCGCAACACGACCTTGTCCTGCGTCTTCCAGTTGCCGCGCACCAGCACGCGTCCCAGCTTGAAGCGCTCGCCTTCGGAGATGTCGTAGACCAGCTCGACCTTGCCGGCCTCGCGGCGGAAGACCGTGCGCGGTTCGATCTGCAGGTATGCGGGGTTCTTGCGTTCGGGATCGAAGATGAACCCGTACGGGCTGTACGCGTCGACCATCGACCGCACGTCGCGCTGCACCGTTTCGTTGTCGAACGGCTTGCCCTCGGTCAGCCGCAGGTTCTGCCGAAGCGCGGTCTCGTCCACCGTCTGGTTCCCGAGGAACGTCACGCGGTCGACCGTGTAGCGCTGGCCCTCGTCGATCAGGAACTCGACCATCAACTCCGACAGGTCCGGCGAGAAGATCAGCTTCCGCCCGACGCGCACGTCGAAGTAGCCCTTGCCCTCGTAATACCGCCGGATGGCGCCCACGTCCTGCTCCACCACGTCCGGACGGAACGTGCCCGGGCGGAAGATGAAGATCCAGCTGTTCGTGCGCACCTGCGGGTACAGCTTGTCGGCCGTCACGCTCTTGTTGCCGATGAACTTCACCTTGCGCACGCGCACGTTCGGCCCCTCGACCACGTTGAAGACAACGTCGCCGGTGCGGGCGAGCCCGTCCTCGTCGATGTTGACGTGGACGAACGGGTAGTTCTTCTCGCGGTAGTAGTTCTCGATCGCCTCGCGGGCGATGTTGACGCGGAAGCGGTCGACGGCCTCGCCAGCGCGGATGTCGATGATCTCGCGTAACGTGGCATCGTCGACCGCCTTCAGCCCCTTGAAATCGATGCGCCCGATCTGCTGTTGTTCGCTGACGGTGAAGCTGACGATCACGCCGCCGTTGGCGGTCGGCTCGACGCGGGCCTCGACGTTGCTGAACTTGCGCAGGTCGTAGACCCGGCGGTAGTCCTCCTCCACCGTGGCCGGCTCGAACGGCTCGCCCTGACGCGTGCGGATGACGTTGAGGATGACCGCGGTCGAAACGCGCGTGTTACCGTTGATGCGGATGCCTTCGACCGGCCGCCCGCGCAGTTCCGGCGACACCACGCCCGCGCCCGGCGCCAGCGGTTGGGCAGGTTGATTGGCTGGTTGTTGCGTCGTGGGAGCGGTCGCCGGTGAGGGCTGGGTTTGCGCGTGCGCACGAGGCGCGGCGAGCGCGCCCACGGCCAAAGCTGTCGCCGCGGCGATCGCGCCGACCGACCGCCGCTTAAGATGCGAACTGCTCACGCGCTGCCCATTCCGCAAAGTCCATCCAGACCCGTACAACCGCCCATTCCAACAGGGTCGGGCAAGTGTAAGCACGGGGGGGCGTGTGTCAAAGAGATCAGAAGTGGGAAGTCGGAACGTCGAACTCGGACGTGAAGAGGGTGGCTCTGGTCCCTCTCCCGGTACGCCGGGGGAGGCTAGGTGGGGGTGATTTCGATCGGCTGACGATCCTCGGAAGAACGAATCACCCTCACCCAGCCTCTCCCAGCGTACCGGGAGAGGGGCCAGAGCGCGTCCCGCTTCAGTTCCCCCTTCGGACACCTTGCCCCAAACCCCGCGTCCCCCGATAATCCACCGTTTCGACGCTAAACCGAGCCATTATGACCTCAGCTGAAATCCGCAAGCAGTACATCGAGTTCTTCGTGCAGAAGCACGGCCACACGTTCGTGCCCAGCAGTCCCGTCGTGCCGCACGACGACCCGACGTTGCTGTTCACCAATGCGGGCATGAACCAGTTCAAGCCGATCTTCCTGGGCCAGGAGACGCGCGACTACTCCCGGGCCGTCAACACGCAGAAGTGCATCCGCGCCGGTGGCAAGCACAACGACCTGGACGACGTCGGCCGCAGCCGGCGGCATCACACGTTCTTCGAGATGCTCGGCAACTGGTCGTTCGGCGACTACTTCAAGCGCGGCGCGATCGAAATGGCCTGGGAACTGCTGACCAACGTATGGAAGCTCGACCCCACCCGCCTGCACGTCAGCTGCTTCGAAGGCGACGAGAAGAACGGCGTGCCCCGCGATACCGAAGCCGCCAACATCTGGAAAGAGGTCGCCGGTATTCCCGACGACCACATCCACTACTTCGGCAAGGACAACTTCTGGGAAATGGGCGACACCGGCCCCTGCGGCCCGTGCACCGAGATCTACTACGACCGCACGCCCGACAAGTCCGGCGGCAATTCCGTCAACGGTGACGACCCGCGCGTGATGGAGATCTGGAACAACGTCTTCATCCAGTACAACCGCAACGCCGACCGCAGCCTGACCACGCTGCCCAGCCAGCACGTCGACACCGGCATGGGCTTCGAGCGCATCTGCCAGGTGCTGCAGGACGTCGACAGCAACTACAGCATCGATTTGTTCAACCCCTTCTGGTCGCGCCTGAAAGACCTCAGTGGCCACACCTACGGCGGCAAGTTCCCGAAAACCAACAGCGTCGACGCCGTCGCCGAGGCCGCCGATGAAGGCCTGCGCAAGGACATCGCCTTCCGCGTCATCGCCGATCACATTCGCTGCCTCACGTTCGCCCTGACCGACGGCGCCGTCCCCAGCAACGAGGGCCGGGGGTACGTGCTGCGGCGGATTTTACGCCGGGCCGTTCGATTTGGCCGGCAGCAGTTGGAATTGAAAGAGCCGTTTCTGCACACGCTGGTGCCGATCGTCGTTGAGGCGATGGGCGATGCGTTCCCGGAGTTGAAGAAGAACCCGCAGGGCGTGGTCGAGTTGGTGAAGGATGAAGAGGTGAGCTTCAGCCGAACGTTGGATAGAGGCTTACAGCAGTTTTTTGAGGCAGAAGTCGAAGCCATTCTGGCCGCACTCAATCAATCCATCCAAGGACCAATCACCGCAAGTTGGGACCCGGCAGACATGCGAGAGGCATCTTTTACCTATGCCGGTCATGACGGCAGTGGCGTAACGATTTCTTACAATCGTTCACGCGAGATCGCTGGCGCTATCGTTCTACCTGCCGCGGACGCCTTCAAACTCCACGACACCTACGGCTTCCCGATCGACCTCACGCGCATCATGGCCGAGGAACGCGGTATGACCGTCGATGTTGCCGGTTACGAGAAGTTGATGGAGGAGGCCCGCGAGAAGGCACGGCAGGGCGGGAAGGGCGAGGCGTCGTCGTTGACGACGTTGCCGCCGCAGGTGCTCGAGCAATTGCGCGAGCGAGGCGTGGCGCCGACGGACGACTCGGAGAAGTACGGGTACGAGCAACTCCGCGGCAAGGTCATGGCGATCTGGGACGGCAAGGAATTGGTCGATTCGATCAAGACCGATACCGAACTGCCGGCGGCCCTCATCCTCGATCGCACCAACTTTTACGCGGAGATGGGCGGGCAGGTGGGCGATGTCGGGCGCATCGTGACGGCCGGTGGTGGGTCGTTCGACGTCGAGGGCACGCGCTCGGTCGGTGGGTACGTGCTGCACGTCGGGCGGGTGCGCAACAGCGAGGTTACAGCCGGGAAGGCCGCGAGCGCCACGGTTGGCATTCAGCGCGTGGCGACGCAGCAGAATCATACGACGACGCACCTGGCCAACTGGGCGCTGCGCGAGGTGCTCGGCGAAGGCGTGCAGCAGAAGGGGTCGCTGGTCGATCCGGAAAAGCTGCGCTTCGACTTCTCGCACGGCAAGGCGCTGGGCGACGATGAATTGGGCAGGATCGAGTCGCTCGTGAGCGCCGCCATCGAGCGGAAGATGCCGGTGTACGCCAAGGAAGTGCCGCAGGAACAGGCGTTGAAAATCAACGGGCTGCGGGCGGTGTTCGGCGAGAAGTATCCGCCGATGGTGCGCGTGGTGAGCGTGGGCGCGCCGGTGGATGCGTTAATCAGCGATCCGGAGAATGCCGACTGGCGGAAGTACTCAATCGAGTTCTGCGGCGGCACGCACCTGGCCAGTTCCGAAGAGGCCGAGGGGTTTGCGATCGTGGCCGAGGAATCGGTCAGCAAGGGCATCCGCCGACTGGTCGCCGTCACCGGCCCTACAGCCAAGTCGGCCAACGCGGCGGCCAAGGCGCTGGATGAGAACATCGAGCGCATGGAGCAGTTGAAGGACGACCAACTGAGCCCGTCGATCGCGGCGCTGCAGAAGGCGGTCGCCGCGCCCGGGCTGCCGTTGCGCGCCAAGCGCCGCGGGCAGATCGCGATCGCCGAACTCCAACGGCGTCAGAAGGCGTTCGAGAAATCCAGCGGTGGCCAGAAGGCGGCCAGCGGTGGCGTGGACGCCGTCGCGATCGCCGGTGATCTGCTGACGGCCGCCGTGGATTTAGGCGGTGGCAAGATGGTCGTTGGTCATATCCCCGGCGCCACGAACGACGGTCTGCTGTCGGCGATCGATTCGGTCCGCAAGAAGACGCCGAGCGTCGCCGTGATGCTTGCCAGCGCCAGTGACGGTAAGGTGAACTTTGTCGCCGCCGTCAGTGATGACCTGATCGCCAAGGGCCTGAAGGCCGGCGATTGGGTGCGCGAGGCTGCCAAGGTCGCCGGTGGGGGTGGCGGGGGTCGGCCAAACATGGCTCAGGCGGGGGGGAAGGATCCGTCGAAACTCGATGAGGCCCTGACGACCGCCCGGGCGTACGCGACGGGAGCGGTCAAGTAGGACCGCAAGCATAGTAGGTTTGTCATCCCGAGGGGAGCGGTAGCGATCCGAGGGATCGGCACTAGAGACGCTTAAAGGCGGTTCGAGATCCCTCAGGTCGCTACCGCTCCCTTCGGGATGACATGCTTTGCCTGTACGTCATCCGTTAGTCAGTGCCTACTCCGCCGGTTGGCGTCATTCCATCTGCGCGCTGGCGCCCTCGCGGCGGCCGGTGTCCTCAGAATCAGGGTCGACGGTCACCCGGGCAACCGCGCCGCTGAAATCGCTGGACTCCATCGCCGGCACCACGGCCCGGCCGACGCCCGCGGCGACCAGGCGGGCGGCGAACGTCTCGGCTTGGTCGGCTTCGCCATGTACGATATAGGCGGTGGTCTGCGGCTTTAGCGTCGGTCCGAGGAAGCGCAGCAACTCGTCACCGTCGCCGTGGGCGCTTAAGCCATGCAGCGTGCGCACCTGGCACTTCAGGTCGTACCAGCGGTCGAGAATGCGCACCCGCGTCTGCCCCTCCTGCAACCGCCGGCCGAGCGTGTGCGGGGGAATCCAACCGACGAAGACGATCAAGTCCTGCTCGCGCTCCACGCTCATCGCCACGTGGTGCAACACCCGGCCAAACTCGCACGTCGGGCTGCTGGCGATGATGACGCACGGCCCACGGTCGGCGTTCACGCGCTTGCTCTCCTCTCGGCTGGTGGCGAGCGTGACCTTCCCCAGGCCGAAGAGGTCCTTCTGGCCGATCAGCTCCTGCGTCTGCGTGTCGTAGTTTTCGCGGAACTCGGAGGTGATGCGCGTCACCTCGGCGCCCATTGGGCTGTCGACATAGATGGGGATCGATGGGATCTTCCCCTCGGCCACGAACTTCTGCATGTACCACAGCACCGTCTGCGTGCGCCCGACGGCGAAGCTGGGGATGATCAACCGGCCCTTGCTGCGGATGATCTGCTGGACGGCTTCCAGGAATTGCGGTTCGACGTCGTCCATCGGCCCGTGCGCGCGTCCGCCGTAGGTGCTTTCGGTGATGACGACGTCGAACGTGCCGGCCAGTGGTTCGGGGTCGCGCAGGATGGGGGTGTCGTAGCGGCCGATGTCACCGGTGAACAGCAGCCGGCGTTTCTTGCCGAGTTCCTCGAATTCCATCACCACGTACGCCGAGCCGAGGATATGGCCGGCATCGTGGAACGTGAACGAGACACCGTTACCCAAATCGGTCGGCTGGCGGTAGGGCGTGCGGCGGAACGCCTTCAGCACCGCGCCCACATCGCTGAACGTGTAAAGCGGGCTGACTTCTTCCCCCTGCGGCGAGCGCGATCGGCGGTTCAGGTACTCGGCGTCTTCCTCCTGAATGCGGGCCGAGTCCTGCAGCACCACCCGGGCCACCTCGCAGGTGGCGGGCGTGGCGTAGATGGGGCCCGTATAGCCCTCCCGCAGCGCCACGGGCAGTCGGCCGCAATGGTCGAGGTGCCCGTGCGACAGCACGATGGCGTCCAGCGAGCGCGGGTCGAACGACTGGTATTCGTTGATCCGCCTGGCCTCGTCGCGCTGGCCCTGGTACATGCCCATGTCGAGCAGGATGCGTTTTCCGTTGATCTCCACGAGGTGCGACGAGCCGGTGACGGTGCGGTTGGCGCCGCAAAAGTGGATGCGCATGGAGGAAGGGTAAGCGTCCCAGGCCATTTGCACCATATTGAAGGATCAAGACCTCGCCACTGAAGTGGCAACGCCGTCGAGCGGCGCGGCGTTGCCACTTCAATGGCGAGGTCCGACGACGTAGGTGCGTCGCGCACTGTTATCGGTCTGAATATGACGGTTAAATAGATTGGCAAAACGGCGTAAGATTGAGTATTCATGGTAGTTCCAAGGCATTGGCCCGATTCTGATGAAGTCACCCCCGCAACGGCCGATAGTGTGAAGACGAACACCTGCCTGCATCGAAGGCGCTGCGGGCTTCACGACTGAGGACAACTTTGCGATATCTTTTCCGAGGCTTGATTCGCGAGACCGGCAAGCCGGTCGTTGGTCACGTAGAGGCCGACACCGAAGAAACCGCGTTTAATGCGCTGGCCGACAACGGCATTGTGACCGAGTCGCTGAACCCGGATCCCAAGCCCAACTTCCCCGCCCCCAACATGGGTCAGGCGCCCCGGTTCGCCGACGCGCTCGACTCTGCGTTCGACGCCAGCGCGCACCAGATCGCGTTCGACGACCTGACGGAGCGTTATCGCGGCAAGCGGGTGTGGGTGATCGACCGCGACAAGATTCGCCGGCGGGTGTCGCAGGTCGTTGACCAGGCGATGGCCGAGGCGCAGAGCGAACTCGACAGTGATACCGAGACGCGCGAGCGCGTCGCCAAGGCGATCGAAGGGCTGTTCAAGGACAGCAAGAACATCACCAGCCCGCAGACGCTGGAGCCCCCGCGTCCACCGCAGCCCGCGGCTCCACCGCCGGTGCCCGCCAACTTCGCCCCTGCCGGGCCCGTCGCCGGTGGTCCGGTGCTCGATGCCCAGATCGACCGGCTGGCGAACCTGATCACGACCGCAGAAACCGTGCTGGCCAGCATCCAGGCCGCCGCCCGCAACGCCAGCTTTGGCCGCGGTGGTGGTGGTGAAGGTGGTGGCGGTGGTGGCCGTCGTCGCGGTCGCGCCAGCAAGGTGAAGATGACCGACAACGACGTGTTGTTGGAAATCTTCAAGTCGAACATGCAGTTGCAGCGTGGCGTTACACCGCCGCCTGCTCCACCCTCGGTCACCGACACCGGTGACGTTCCCGCCGAAGCCTCAGCGGTCGCCGAGGCCGACGCACCAATGGAAGACGCCCCAATGGCGGAGGCCGATGGTGGCTCCGACGAAGGCACGCTGCCTGTGGCATCGGGCGACGATAAAGCCTGAGCCACCGATAGCCGATGATCTGCTCAGGAAGGGCGCGAAGCGGTGACCAGAGTGGAAACATCCGATCGTACCCAACTGTCATAGGACGTATATTTTACCGATTTTACTAGCACGCTTTCGGACGCGAGGTTAGAGTCGCCTAACCCAAAGGCGGAGGTCTCCCCCGCAAGCGCGAGCGGTGCAATTCAAACCAAACAAGCAAAACAGAACAAAACAACCCCTTTTTCGGAGTCTGACATCCATGAGCGAAAAGTCGAGCATTCGTCCCCAAATTGGTAAGAACATCATTGCCTCGCGTCAGCGTGACGATGATGGCGGTCAACAGACGGAGCCGTTGCTCCTGGGCATCGACCTTGGCACCAGCCGCAGCTCGGTCGTGAGCCTGGACGGCAAGCGCAAGACCGTCGAGAGCTACGTCGGCTACCCCAAGGACGCCGTGTCGCGCAAGCTGTTGAAGGCCGACGTGATCTTCGGCAAGCACGCCTTGGACAACCGCCTGGCTGTCGAACTGTACCGTCCGCTCGAGAAGGGCGTGATCAAGGGCACGTTCGACGGTGAGGGTGGCACGCAGGACCCCGAGGGTCGCAACGTCGAGGCCTCCAAGGACCTGATCCGCCACCTGGTGGAGATGATGGAGCCCGGCCGCGACGAGCAGATCTTCGCCGTCATCGGTGTGCCGTCGCTCGCCAGCTCGAAGAACAAGCAGGCGATGATCGACGCCGCCAAGGACAGCTGCGACGCCGTCATGCTCGTCAGCGAACCGTTCACGGTCGCCTACGGCATGGAGAAGATGAGCGACATCCTCGTCATCGACATCGGCGCCGGCACGAGCGACTTGTGCCGTATGCACGGTACGGTGCCGACGGAAGAAGACGAAGTGACGATCCCGATCGCCGGTGACGCGGTCGACGCCAAGCTGATGGAGCTGATCAAGCAGGCCTACCCGCAGGCCTCGATCACGCTGAACATGTGCAAGGCGTTCAAGGAACAGTACGGCTACGTGTCGGACACGAAGGACAAGATCGAGGTCCTGCTGCCCGTCGCCGGTAAGCCGACACCGCACGACATCACGGGCATCATGCGTGACGCGTGCAGCATCCTGATCGACCCGATCGTTCAAGGCATCCACAAGCTGGTCAGCACGTTCAACCCCGAATACCAGGAACGCCTGCGTCAGAACATCCTTCTGTCGGGTGGTGGTGGCCTGATGCGTGGCCTGAACAAGCGTCTCGAAGTCGAGATGGAAAAGATCGTCGGTGGCGGCAAGGTGACGATCGTCGAGGAACCGCTGTACGCGGGTGCCGTCGGCGCGCTCCAGCTCGCTCAGGATATGCCCGCCGACTATTGGCAGCAGCTCCGGTAGTCTCCAAGGCAGTTCCGAGAGACTTTCCGTAACGAAACGAGCGGGCCGGCACGAAAGTGCCGGCCCGCTTTCGTTTGGAGCGAGTACCGCCCATACAGGTTGTCATCCCGATGGGAGCCTTGGCGACCTGAGGGATCTCCCAGTGGCGTGAATCGCTCGTCATTCGAGATCCCTCAGGTCGCTACCGCTCCCTTCGGGATGACATGCTCTGGCCTGCACGTGATTCGTCAGGTCGCACCGATTCTCTCCCGAAGCATGCGGCGGTGGAAACGAACCCGGTCGCGCCCAGACCATCCACCCTCGCCTAAGATGCCTGCATGTGGTTCACGGACCCAACGCAGAAGCCTGACTGGTCAAAAGCCACAGCGCATCTGTCGAAGGTAGACCCGGTGATGAAGTCCGTCATCGAGCGCGTGGGCCCATGCGGGCTAAAGCCGAGGCGCGACTACTTCATCGTGCTGGCTCAATCGATCTTCACGCAGCAGATCAGCACGAAGGTCGCGACGGTGCTGTTCAACCGCTTTCGCGACCAGTTCCCACGCCGCAAGCCGACGCCGTTGCTGGCCAAGGCGTTTCTGACGAGCGACGACGAGGCGACCATCCGCTCGTGCGGCATTTCCCGGCAAAAGCGGGGCTACCTGATCGACCTGTGCGACCACTTCATCGACCGGAAGGTTCCCGTCCGCCGGTTCGCGAAGATGACGGACGAAGAGGTGATTCAGTCGCTGATTCCGGTGAAGGGCATCGGCCGGTGGACCGCGGAGATGTTCCTGATCTTCGTGCTGAACCGCCCGGACGTCTTCCCGATCGACGACCTCGGGCTGCAGGAATCCTACAAGCGCCTCTACGGCCTGCCGACCCGCCCGACCGCCAAGGAGCTGCTGCCCCTGGGCGACCGCTGGCGGCCATGGCGAACCATCGCGACGTACTACCTTTGGCGGGGCGTGGAAGGGTGATTCGTCCTCGGCTTCTTTCCTTCGCGGCTCAAACCGCTTTGGCATCCAGTGGCCCGAATGTTGCGTAACGTTGGCTATGCCACGAGCGTCCACCAAACCGTCCGCGCCTCGAAAGCCGGCGACCAAGGTCGAACAGCCACAGTACGGCCTCGTCTGCATCACCTTTAGTAACGAGTGCCGCTACCGCACGACCACGCGGGCCGCTTACCTGGCCTTGCCCGATGACGCCGCCCGGCGGGCGCTGTTGGAGCGCATCTACTGGGAAAACATCAGCCGGTTCCACAACGCGTTGTCGTACTGTGACCGCCATGACATTCGACTGTATCGCGTGACGTCGTCGCTGTTCCCCATGAGCGACGAACCGATCGGCGACGCTGTGCTGCGCGGCTATGGAGCGTTGCTGTCCTCCATCGGCCGCCGGGCGGAACGGTTGAAGATCCGCATCGTCATTCACCCCGACCAGTTCGTCGTGCTAAGCAGTGACACCCCGAAGGTCGTGCAGACGAGCGTGATGATCCTGGAAAAGCACGCGTTGGCGTTCGACCTGATCGGCCTGCCGCGCAGCCCGTGGGCCGCGATGATCATCCATGGCGGCAAGGCGGATCGGGCGGAACGTCTGCTGGAGACCATCAGCCAACTGTCACCTGCGGTGCGATCGCGCCTGTGTCTGGAGAACGACGAGTACAGCTACTCCGCGACCGACATCCTGCGCATCTGCCGGGCGGCGAACGTGCCGATGGTGTTCGACAATCTGCATCACGCGATCAAGGAACAGCTCGACAGTTACGATCACCCCAGCATTCGCCGGCTGACGCGCGCCGCCTGCGCCACCTGGCCACGGCCAGGGTGGCAGCTCGTCCACCTGTCCAACGGGAACACCGCCTTCCGCGACCGCAACCACAGTCAGCTCATTACCGACTTGCCGGCCGCTTATAGCGACGTGCCATGGATCGAAGTGGAGGCCCGCGGGAAGGAACAAGCAATCAACGACCTGCGCGCCCGCAGGAAGTGAACGCCGCGATCTGGTGAGACGGCCGTCCTTGCCCGGTCGCCGCTCGCCAACGGCGTGATGTGCAGATAGCATCGCGAAGACCGTGGCCCATGCCTATCCCATTCAACTTGACGTCACCGACCGCCTGATCGTCATCGTCGGCGGAGGATTGGTGGCTGTCCGCAAGGCCGCCGGTCTTGCCGCTGCGGGCGCGACGCGCGTGCGTTGCGTCAGCCCGACGTTTCACGCGCAACTGCCAGGTTACGTCGAGCGGGTGACGGCGACGTACGACCCACAACATCTCGATGGCGCGTCGCTTGCATTCGCTGCGACCGACTCAATGGCCGTGAACGATGCCGTCACCCGGGATGCGCGACAGCGCGGCATCCTCGTTGGCCGGGCGGACCGGTCGGACGACGCTGGCGGGAACCCGGGTGACTTCACGGTGCCTGCGGTGCATCGGGCCGGTTCGATCACGTTGACCGTCGCCGCCGGCGCCAGTCCAGCGATCGCAGCGGCGGTCCGCGATCAACTGGCTGCGGCGCTCGAACCAACGTGGGTGGCGTTGGCCGGCGCCGTGGCGGAACTTCGGCCGAGCATCGTGAGATCCGGCTTGCCGGCAGAGCAGCGGAGCGACGTCCTGCGATCCCTTGCCAGCTCCGAGGCCGCCGTTGCTGTGGCGACGGGTGGCGTGGCTGAACTGCGCCGCTGGCTGCGACTTCGTTACCCGGATCTGACTTTATGAGCGAGACACTCGACATGGTGATGACATCTGCGAACTCGACAGCCGATGCCGCGTCACCAGTCAACTCGCGCGGCGCACTGGTCGCGGCGTGCGCATTGACGTGGGGCGTAATCGTCGTCGGCTATGCCCAGGATGCGTGGATGTCGATCCTGTCGCTCCTGCTGGCCGACGGCGTGCTCGTCGTTCTCTGGGTGCTGGCCGCTGCCTGCCTTGGCGATCTGCTCGTGCGGCCGGCGCGGTGGACCGCGAGCAAGCCGCTCGCCTTCGCGACGGCCGCTGGCATCGGACTGGGCGCATTTAGCCTCGCGGCGCTCGGCCTGGGACTCGTCGGACTCTTGAACCGCCCGACGGCGATCGCGCTGCCCGTGTTGTCGTTTATCCTTTGGTTCATCCGGGTGGATCGAACGCGGTTCACGCGAGACGACGATTTGTCTTCTCACCTTCGGGCGTGGCTGCGAAAGCCCGCCGGTTGGCACTGGCTGTTCATCGCGACCATGCCGGCGCTGGCGGTGGCGACGGTGGCGGCATCGGTGTTGCCGGGGTTTATGTGGAAGCCGGACGACCCGCATCCGTACGACGTCGTCTCCTATCACCTGCAGGTGCCGCGCGAGTGGTACGACCTTGGCCGTATCGTGCCGTTGCCGCACAACGTCTTCTCGTACTTCCCGTTCAACGTCGAAATGCAGTACCTGCTCGGCATGCACCTGCACGGCGGGGCGTGGGCGGGCATGTATTTCTCGCAGTTCATGAGCCTGGCCTACGCGGTGCTGATGGTGATCGCCGTCTACGGTGTAGCGCGCATGTTCGCTTCGCGCGCGGGCGCCACCTTGGCCGCTGCGGCGGCGGCGAGCTTGCCGTGGATCGCGATGCTGGGGTCGGTGGGGTACGTGGAGACGGCGTTGCTATTGTACGTCGCGCTGGCGGTGGGATGGACGATCGTCGCCGTTGGATCGCTCGCGGATGAAAGCCGCAATCGCCTCTGGATGGCGGCCCTGATCACCGGCGTGACCGCGGGTCTCGCGTGCGGCGTGAAGCTGACGGCCGGGCCGATGCTGCTGGCGCCCGTGCCGCTTGCGGTCGTGCTGGCCGCCTTGGCATTCCGTAAACCGGTCGGTAGAGCGTTCGGATCGGCGGTGATGATGGGTGTGGTGGCGATGGTGATCTTGTCGCCTTGGCTATTCCGCAATCTCGCGTGGTCCGGCAACCCGTTCTTCCCGAACGCCATCAGCGTGTTCGGCGCCGGTGATTTTTCGCCCGGCCAGGTCGAGCGTTACGCCGCCGCCCATGCCGCCGTGCCGAACGGGCAGGGGCCAATCACCGCCATCGCGCATCAAGTGGTGGTGCAGTGGCAGTACGGTTACGCGCTCGTGCCATTGGCAATTGTTGGACTAGCCCTTGCCGGCCGCGCGCGGGCGCAGGTGGCCTGCGTTATCGGGATAGTGTTGATCGTGCAGCTGGCGTTCTGGATCGGCTTCACACACCGAATCGGGCGGTTCTTCGTGCCCGCCATACCGCTGATGGCCATCGCCGTCGCTTTGGTCGAACGTCAACGAGCGGCACGCTGGATCGCGGCGATCACGATCGCATTGGCTGCGCTGCTCGGCTGGCTCGGCGCGTTCGAATCGGGTGGCGGAATGCATACGCGCCTCGCGCGGTTCGCGGAGATCGGTCGGCAGGGAGTGTTCGCAATGGAAGACGTGAGTTTCCTTCAGCCGATGGAACTGCAGCGAATTTACGACGCCGGTGGTGTCGTGCATTTCGTTGGCGACGCTCAGACGTTCCTGCACAAAGCGAGGTCGTCTCAGGTGCCGTACCGCACGATCTTCAACGTTCGCGCGGACGCTGATGACCCGATCACCGCCTGGACGGGGCGGCCGCTATCGGAACTGCCAGAGGGGGAATGGGTGCTGATTGACCCGGCCGAGATCCAGCGGCTGTCATCCACGTATCGCCACGTGCCGAGCATCCCGCCGACTTATCCGGGGCCGCGGGATCGGCCTTACATGCTGAACCGTCACGGGCACATGATCGTGCCGGAGCGGTAGTTGGAACAACTGCCAATAGCACGCCAAGCGCGAATTGTCATCCCGAAGCGCAGCGAGGGATCTCGAGAGGCCGCGAATCGCTCGGCTGTTCGAGATCCCTCAGGTCGCCAAGGCTCCCATCGGGATGACACCGGATACCTACGCGGGTGCGTTCAGCTTTTCCGCCAGCACGCGCTTCAACACCTTGCCCGTGGGCGACTTTGGCAGTTCGGCGACCACGAACACTTCCTTCGGGAGCTTCCACTGTGCCAAGCCCTGTGAACGAGCGGCGTCGCGGACCTGCTCCGCCGTCACGGTTTGGCCTTCCTTGGCAACCACGAACGCCACCGGCACCTCGCCACGCATGTCGTCCTTCTTGCCGATCGCCGCGGCCTCGGCGACGGTGGGAAGCGTCATGATGGCGTCTTCCAATTCGCGCGGGAACAGCTTCTCGCCGGCCACGATGATCAGTTCCTTCTTGCGACCGGTGATGTGCAGGTAACCGTCGCTGTCAACCTTCCCGAGATCGCCGCTCTTGAAAAACCCATCGGCCGTCAGCGCGGCGGCGGTGGCTTCGGCGTTGTTCAGGTAGCCGTTCATCACCGGTGGGCCCTTGATCCAGACCTCACCAGGCTCGTCGCCGGTCGTGGGCTGGTTGTCGTCATTCATGATGCGCACTTCGACGCCGGGAATCGGCTTGCCGACCGAACCCGGCTTGGCGGCGTGCGGCACGTTGACGGCGATCGGGCCGCAGGTCTCGGTCAGGCCGTAGCCTTCCAGAATCTGCTTGTTGAACTTCGCCGCAAACGCCTCGCGAATGGCCGCCGGCAGCGGCTCGCCACCGCTCAGCGGGGCGTACAGACTTTCGACGTCGGCGGGGCCCGCTTCCTTCAGCCGGCAGAGCGCGCCGTACATGCTAGGCACCGCTGCCATCACCGAAATCTTGTGGTCGCGAATCGCGTTGATCGTCGCCACCGGACTGAACCGGGCGATGTAGACCATGCTGGCGCCCAGGCGGATTGGCGCGATCATCGTCGCAAGCATACCGGTGCTGTGAAACAGCGGAATGATGCCCAAGAACTTGTGCTGCCCCTTCAACTGCGCGTGTTCGATCGCGGCATCCACGTCCCCCTGCAGCGTGGCGTGGCTCAGCATCACGCCCTTGGGCAGGCCGCTGGTGCCGCTGGTATAGAGGATCGTCGCGACGTCGCTCGGCAATTGCTGTGGGAACTTCGGCGCGCCCAGCGCACCGGCGGGGGGCGTGGGCAGCGCGGTGATGTCGACGATCTTCAGTGGCGCGTCCTTCAACTTCGCGGCCAGCAGCGGCATCGTGACGATCGTGTCGACGCCACTGTCGGCGATGCAGTGGGCGATCTCGCGCTCGCCAAGCAGAAAGTTCAACGGGACGGCCGTCTTGCCTGCCAGCAGCGTTCCGTAGAAACTGGCGACGAAGCCGGCGGAGGCCGGCAGCAGGATCCCGACGCGCGGTTTGGTGGTCTGCTGGGCCAGGTACATGCTCAGCCCCGTCACCGCGGCCGCCAGTTGTTGCCACGTCATCGAGCCACGGTCGTCCGTGATCGCGATGTCCGTCGGTTGCTTAGCGGCCTGGGCGAATAGGGATTCGACGAGCATGATTGATCCTTTGTCAGTGGTTTTGTCGTCAGTTGTCCGGCGTTCGCGGTCGGTCGTTGTTGATGCCGTGACTTTCGCACGACCCGCAACGAACGATCGACCACGGACGACGGACCGAACCACAACAATCTATCCCAACGAGGCACGGATGCGAAACGGGCGAGCGACTATAACTAGCGGCATATTTTTAACGGCCTTGGTGATCGGTGGCTGCACGCCACCCGCCAAGAACCCCAAGGCGGGGCCGGCGCCACTGCAACGGGCAAACACGGCGCTGGCGGCGAAGGATTACGCTGCCGTTACCGCGGCGGCGGACGAGCAGATCGCGGCGAAGGAGAACACGTCGAAATCGCTGGCGCAGGCGTACTACCTGAAGGGCCGCGCGGTCGAATCGCGGCCGAAGCCCGTCCCCTCGGCCGCCAGTGCTGATCTCGCCGCCGCCCGCGCGTTGTACGAACAGGCGCTGGCGCAGAAGCCACCGGAGCCGGAGGAATCGAAGATACGGTCCGCGTTGGCGAACGTCGCCTATTTCCAGGACGACTACACGACGGCCCTGGGCAACTGGAACGCCGCTGCGAAGAACCTGCCGACGCAGGAGGACCGCGCCTGGGCGATGTACCGCATCGGCCTGAGCCAGCAACGGCTGGGACGGTTCGATCAGGCCAACAACACGTTCGAACAGGTCCAGCGAACGTATCCCAACAGCGAGCAGGCCCGCCGGGCGGCGGAGCGTGCCGGTAACAAGGCGTTCCGCGTTCAGGTGGCCACTTTTGCTACGCCGACACCGGCCGACCAGGTGATCCAGAAACTTCGCGCGCGCGGGCTGTCGCCGACGCGCCAGTCGGACCTGCAAGGTCGCAGCGTGGTCGTCATTCCCGAATTGCCGACTTACCAGGCCGCCAAAGACGTGCGGGCGAAGGTCGTCAGCGATTTCCCGGATGCGCTGATCCTGCCGTAGCGCGCAATCAACAAACGCATCACACGGCAAGCGTTCGTGCCTGCCCCTACGAGGTCATTCCGCGACCATGGCTGACGCCTGCGTCGCCGGGATGCTCGTGGGCTTTGTGGCGACTGGTGGCCGGAAAACTTTGAACGGCACGGCCGGCGACATCGGTAGTTCCGTCCAACCGTACTTTGCTGGCCAGTTGTGGCGCTTGCGCCAGACCAGCAGGTAGTCGACGTTTAGGCGATCGAGGTCGTCGAGGATGGCTGTGTCCGGTTGGCTTGGTTTGGGTTCACCGTAGTAGTGCCAGCCGCGCAGGTAGGATAGGTAGAGCGTCTCGCCCCAGCGGCCGTCCGACGCCACCGTTGCGCCGGTGGGCAGCGTATCGCGCAACCGGTCGGCCAGTTCCACGGTCGATCGGCCGGTGCCTCGCGACTTCTCCAGACTGTCCCACGGATTCCCGATGAACGTCGCCCCGACCACTGCCGCGGCGATGCCGCGCCGCCACCAACCGCTCAGCAGCCCACGAGCTGCGGCGCGTCCGATGAGGTAGGCGACCATCAGCAGCATCAGGAGTCCTACCGGCGCGAGGAATCGCCGTTCGATGTGCAACACCAGGTAGCCGCACGGGTATAGCAGGAACGCCGTGGCCAGGATGAATCCCGGCCGCCGCGGTCGCAGGTCGGCCCGCGACAGGACCAGCAACCCGCCCAGCAGCAGGATCGGGTAACACCACGGCGTCATCCATTCGATTTGCTTCATCAGCGCATCGAAGTTGCGGCTGACGTTGCGCTGCATCCACTGCCGATTCTCCGCCGACTCAAACGGGCTCCAACGCGGCACCAGATCAACGTGATACGTGATGTCGTCCCACACGCTGACGGCCGTCTCGTTCGGAGGCGGCAGGAAGCCGGCGAAGTGCATCACCTGGCCCGGTGAGTTCGGCGCGTCGATCCGCAGGTTGTAGCGACCGGTGCTGCCGGTGGTGACATAGCCGAACTTTCGGGTGAGCACCGTGCTCCAGGCGCCAACGATCACGATAAACGCGAGCAGCGAGATCGCGCTCGAACGGAGGATCGCGCCCCGCGGGCTGGCCGGACCGCTGCGGATCAACTCGATTAACCGGACCAGGAGGAAGTGGGCGATCACAAATGGCAGCGCGTACGCCTTGGCGAGGTAGGCGATGCCGGCCCACATACCGATCCGCAGCGCACGCGTCCATCGCCATGGTTGTGATGGATCGGTGAGCGCCGCGAGGTAATGTAGGATCGCACACGCCACGAGCAGGTCTGGCGTGGTCACTTGGTACGCCGCATCGGCCACGAGCGGAATGGCTGCGGCGCAGATCAGAAGGTTGACGTTGCGCGGGACGGCTGCGTTGCGCGCAATCCGCCACATGCCGTAGATCGTCGCGCCACCGATCAGCAGGCCGAGGATCTTCGTCGCCAGCAGTGGTTCCACCCGCACCAGCAGGAACGGCACGAGCAGCCAACTGTAAAGTGGGCTCCAGTACGCATTGACCGCATCGGCGAAACGGCCGGTGGCATACTGATGCGCGACGGACAGGTACCCGACGCCGTCGGGGTTCATCTGATAGCGAAACGCGCCGATGTAGTGCAGCGCGAACCACAGGTATGCAACTGCCACCAGTACCGGCCCCGCGATTGCGAGGAACCGTGCGGCCGTCGTGCGCCACCGGCGCTGCGCAGGCCCAACGGCCGGCGTGGGGCCGGCGCGTTGCACGTCATCGCCTGCGTCGTCATCCGTCACGTGTGCTCCCGCAAGGCCGGGAGTTTATCACGTGCGCGTGCGATGGCAGAACGCACGTCACTTTTTCACGCCGAAGCGAACCGCTTTGAAATGCCGCATCTGTTCGGCGATCGCACCTTCGACCGGCAGGCGTTCGACGCTGGACGCGCCGTAGAAGCCGTGTACGCCCCGCGTTCGCTGCAGCACGTAGGCGGCGTCATCGGGCGTGGCGATCGGGCCGCCATGACAGAGGATGATGACGTCGTCGCGGACGGCCTTCGATGCGTCGGCGATCGCCTGCACCTCGCGCACGCAGTCGTCCAGCGTCTTGGCGGTCTGCGCGCCGATCGAGCCCTTGGTCGTCAGGCCCATGTGCGCCACGATCACGTCGGCCCCGGCAGTCGTCATGCGTTCGGCCTCGCTGACGTCGAAGGCGTAGGGTGACGTGAACAGGTCCAGCTTGTGGGCGGCGTTGATCATCGCCACTTCCAGGTCGTAGCCCATGCCCGACTCTTCGAGGTTGGCGCGGAACACGCCGTCGCACAGGCCGACGGTGGGGAAGTTCTGCACGCCGGAGAAGCCGCTCTCCTTCACCTGTTTCAGGAATACCGGCATGAGGCGCGTGGGATCGGTGCCGCACACGCCCGCGAGCACCGGCGTGTCGTTCACCACCGTCAGCACGTCGCCCGCCATCTGCATGACGATCGCGTTGGCGTCACCGTAAGGCATGCAACCCGCGAGCGACCCGCGGCCGTTCATGCGAAATCGGCCGGAATTGTAGATGATCAGCAGGTCGACCCCGCCCACTTCCTGAAACTTGGCGCTGATGCCGTTGCCCGCGCCACCCCCGACGATCGGCACGCCACTGGCGATGTTCTTGCGCAGCCGGTCGAGCAATTGTTGCCGTGTGAAAGCCATAGTCGTTATCCGTTTGCCGCGCCGGACCAGCCGTGCGCCTTGATGAAATTCATAGAAATGTCGCACGCCTCACCGCAGCCGACGCCCGCCGACTCTTCGTCGACGATCAGCCAGTGCTGGAAATCGATCCGCTGCAACGCCGTGACCACGCCCCCCAGCGCCAACTTGCCCTGGCCCAGCGGGCAGAACTTGCCGGCGTCGTTCAGGTCCTTCAGGTGCACGTTGTTGATGTGCGACCGCATCGCCTCAATCGCGGCGTCCAGATCGACAATGCCACACGCGGCGGCGTGGGCGCTGTCGAACGTTAAGCCGCACACCGCGGGGTCCAGCTTGTCGCACAGTCGCAGGATTTCCTCCTGCGTTCCCATCATCGACCCAGTGTGATTGTGAAACGAAAAGCCGATGCCGCGGTCGGCGTACAGCTTCCCGGCTTCCGTAAGTTGGCGGGCGATGCTGTCGTACGTATGCCCTTTGTCGGCCTGCGGACAGAAGCAGTAACAGACGTGCTCGCCACCGGCGGCGGTGACGAACCGCATCACCGAGTCGTTCACCTCCGGCCAGGTCGCCGGGTCGGAGTTCGGGTGGAATACGACGCCGCCGCGGCCGAGCGCCCGGGCGCCGACGCCAAGCTGGTCCAGCATGCTCGCGTCGAAGTGCCACGCGCGCAGCTGATTGGTCTTAAACTGTATGCCACCGAAGCCGCACTGCGCGGCGCACCGAATCAACTCGGCGGCGCCATCGATGCCGTCGGTGTTGCGGGAAATGCCGATCTTCATTGTTGGAACTCCACCTTCACGGGCTTGCCATCTTGGGCCGAGGTCCACATGGCCTCGAAGATCGCGATCGTGTGGCAGGCCTGACGAATGTTCGCCTCGGGCTCGCGCTTATCGCGTACGGCGTTCACGAACTCGATCAACTCGCCGGCGAAACCCTGTTGGATGTCGGAATGGTCGGAACCCGTGGTGAACGATGGGCTGTGGCCGTCGAACGGCTTGCCCTTTAGCGTGGCGGTCATGTCGATCGAGTTCTCAACGTGAATGACGACGCTGCCGCTGCCGCAGATGTAGACCGCTTCCTCGGGGTGCGAGGGGCAGTTCGTGAATACCTGGTGGCTGATGGCGCCGCCCTCGTGCTGCATGGCGACGGACCACGCGTACTTGCCGTCACGGTTGACCGCGGTGGTGGTGACGGTGTGCACCTTGCCCCAGAGGAAGACGCCGAGGTCCAACGTGTGGCAGGTCCAGTCGAGCATGTGGCCGCGCATCTGCTCTGCGGGAATCGCGCCGGATCCGCTCGATCGCACGATGTTCAACGCCGCCCGCTGGCCGAACTGTGGACTTTCGATCAGTTGCTTCGTCTTCACGTACGCCGGCGCGAACCGTTTCTTGTACGCCGTCATGCAGATGCGGCCGGTGCGCTGCTGGGTCTCCAGCATGCGCAACGCGTCAGTTAGCGACGGGGCGGTCGGCTTTTCGGTGTAGACGTCGACACCGGCCTCCATCACCTCCACCGCAACCGCAGCGTGCCCCGCGGGGCCGGTGCAGACGATCGCGGCGTCGGGCCGCTCCTCGCGCAGCATTTCCTGCACGTTCGTGTAGGCCTTGGGAATGCGATGTTGTGCCGCGACGCTTTGCACGGCCTCGGCGTTCAAATCGCAGGTGGCGACGATCTTCGTGTTCGCCAGGCGGTACAGGCTGGGGTAAATATTGCCCCGCGCGTGACGGCCGGCGCCCACGAGGCATATCTTGATTTCTCGACTCATTTCACTTGCTCCTTCGCTTGTCTCAGTTCCATCATCAGGCCGACAGCCCGCTCGGCGAACGCGGCATCGTTGATGTTGTTGTCCAGTTCGATCACGGGAATGTTCGGCCGGACGTGCTGCTTGATCGCATCGAACATCGCCTGGTCGGCCGCCCGGTCGCAGAAGAGTTGGCCGTCACCGTCCAGGATGGACACGCCGCGTAACGGCAGCAGGAAGGCCACCGGCCCGGTAGACGCGTTGGCCTTCTCGGCGAAGATGCGGCCCATCTCGCGGTTCTCATCCACCGTGGTGCGCATCAGCGTGACCGACGGATTCCACTCGTACAGCAACCGGTCGTTGTACTTCTGCGGCACGGTGGCCCGCGGGCCGAAGTTGCACATGTCGACGCAGCCGGGCACGATCAGGTGGGGAATGCCGCGCCGGCCGGGGGCGCTCAGGCGATCGCGACCGGCGTCGAAGATGCCGCCGCAGATGGTGTCGGCCCACTCGGTCGTGGTGATGTCGAGCACGGAATCAATCAGGCCCTCGTCCACCAGCGACTCCATCGTCCGGCCACCGGTGCCGGTGGCGTGGAAGACAAGCACTTCGAAGCCAGCGTTGTCCAGCAGCTTGGAACAGGCGTTCACGCATTCGGTTGTGTTGCCGAACATGCTCGCGGCGATGATCGGACGGTCCTCAGTCGCGGCGACCGGCTTGGCGTTCACCATGCCCGTGATGGCTGCGGCGGCCTGGGCGATCATCATGCGCGAGATGCGATTGACGCCCGCGACGTCGACGATCGACGGGATCAGCGTGATGTCCTTGCTGCCCACGTACGACGAGGTGTCGCCGGAGGCGATCGTCGAGAGGCAGACCTTCGGCACGCCCAGCGGCAGCGCCCGCATGGCAGCGGTGACGACGCTGCTGCCGCCCGTGCCGCCCATGCCGATGATGCCGTCCAACCGACCCTCACCGTGCAGCCGTTTGGCGACGGCCGCGGCCCCCTGCGACATCGCTTTCATCGCGGCGCCACGGTCCTTGTTCTGCCGTAAGTTCGACAGGTCGGCCCCGCCTGCGGTGGCGACGTCGGACGCGGCGACGTCGACGCGGAAGGGCGCATCGGCCGGCATCACCCCCGTGTCCACCGCGATCACGTTCAGCCCCGCATCCAGCAACCGCTGGCGCAGCAGGGCGTACTCATGCCCCTTCGTGTCGAACGCGCCGATCATGACGACATTGCGTGACATGGCCTTCCTCCTCTATTCGGCTTCCTCGCTCGCGCGTTGCGTCAACCGACGGTCGCGCGCCTCTTCGATACCAGCTTCCGGGGTGCGCTTGCGGGCGCGATGTGGACGCGGCGGGCCTGCGACGGTTCGACGAAGACCGCCAGGAACCGCACGACCTTCGTCAGCGGTTCCAGTTGGTGCGGCTGCCAGGCGTCGAAGTACAGGCCGTCGCCGGGGCCCAGTGTGAACTGCCGCTCGCCGACGCGGTAGTTCATGCGGCCGGTCAGCACGTAGATGAACTCCTCACCGTCATGCTTCATTACCGCCGGCGCGGCCTTGCCGCGTTGCGCTTCAAAGATCAACGGCTGCATGAGCTTCTCGCTCCGCTGTGGCGCAAACGCGCGGAAGCGGTAGCCCTGTTCGCTGGTGACCAACTGTTCGGAGGCGTTGGCGGATGCCGGCACGAACACCGGACCGTCGGCGGATTCTTCGGCGAGCAGTTGAGACACGCTGACGCCCAGCGCTGCTGCCAACCGCGCGAGCGTGGCGACGGCGGGCATGACCTTGCCGGTCTCGATCTTGGAAATCAGGCTCTCGGTGCAGTCGCATCGCTCGGCCGTCTGCTTCAGGGTCCAACCCAGGCGGCGGCGAAGTCGGCGGATGCGTTCTCCGGGATTCATCGACATGCGTGCGGCTACTCTAACGACTTGAATGGCATTCAAGCAACTTGAACGCAGTTGATGGACGCGGATGCATGTAGTTGGCTATTGCGCGGTCGAAGTGACGCTCAGCCAGTACCGGAGTCTGCCGTGCATTTGGCCGGCATTCACCGCAAGGCGCGTTGCCGCGACGGCAACAGTGACAGAAGCACAATGACGGTTCCGGCCGAGAAAGAAGGGGGAACGGGCAATAATGCAGAGTTAAGCAAGCTGGGCCTGTCGCAATATCTTGGGATGCTGGCGAAGGAGGGCGGTCTAGGTTAAGCTGCATCACACTTATTGTTCGCCGTCGTGCCAAGTCATATATCTCAAAGGGCCGGGAAAAGTCGTCTTCAACTGCGTGAAAATGTTTCCGAACCTCTGGTTCTACGGCGACGTATTCTGGCCTGTGGATATTCCCTTGCAAGATCAATCACCTACTGATCCCGCACCCCATTCCACCCACAACCCCGCCGGCGAGCCGGTGGCGGCCGTCGGGCAGGATGGGCGGGGCGTCGTGCAGATCCTGTTGGTCGAGGACCACGAGGACACCGGCCGACTGATCGCCCGGCTGCTGAAGGGCTCGGGGTACGAGGTTGACCACGCGACCGACATCGCGTCGGCACTCGATCTGTTCCGCAAGAAGTCGTTCCAGCTCGTCATCTCCGATCTCGGCCTGCCGGATGGCAGCGGCCTTGAGCTCATGCGGCAGATCCGCGCCATCCATCAGCAGGTGCCCGGCATCTGCATGAGCGGCTATGGCACCGATGGTGACCTCGCCGACAGTCGCGAGGCCGGTTTCAACGAGCACCTGGTGAAGCCGGTGGACCTGAAGATCTTGGAAGCCACGATCAGCCGGATCTCGGGGGGTCGGTAGGTTTCGGTTTCTCCCTTCCTGGTTAATACAACCTGGTTTCGTTCATCGATTTTGAAAGAGGGACGTCGGGGCTCTGATGGAGCACTAGGGGCCCGAAATACGTTCTGAAATCGGGCCATCGAAGCGGCCAGCCCGGCGAGGGCTGGCGCGGGGTATCGTTGCAGGTTGACGAGGTAGCCGTTAATCTCGTTGCGCTGGTCTGGGAAGCGGATCGGCACAGGTAAGGGATGCCGCGCACGACGGTGCGCGACGGCTGACCGTTGCAATAACCGAGGATTTCATGCCCAAGGCTCGTGCGATCGTGAAGCGCCGCAAGGCGGTGCGGAACATCAAGAAGATCACCAAGACGATGCAGATGATCGCGACGGCGAAGTTTCAGAAGGCCCTGAAGCGCGCCGTCGGCACGAAGCCCTACACGCGCAAGGTGCGCGAGCTGGTGGCCGAACTGGCCGCCACCATGGACATGTCGCAGGTCAGCCACCCGCTGCTGCGCAGGGTGGACGCCACCACGCAGACGAACCGCGTCGCATTGGTGGTCATCACCAGCAACCGCGGGCTCGCCGGGGCGTACAACGGCAGCGTGCTGCGGACGGCCAACCGGTTCATCATCGAGCAGAGCGCCGCCGGCAAGACGATCGACCTGTACGCGGCCGGCAAGAAGGGCGTGAGCTTCTTCAACTTCCAGAAGCGCCCGATCACGCAGCGGTTCGACCAGTTTGCCGATTCGCCTAAGTACTCTGACGTGCAGGCGGTCGGCCGGCAGTTTATTGAGCAGTTTACCGCCGGCACGCTGGACGCGGTTTACGTCGCCTACATGAACTTCATCAGCACGGGCTCGCAGAAGCCCGAGGTGATGCAGCTGCTGCCCCTGGCCGGCGTCACCGAGGCCGCCGAGCACATCGCTCAACAGTCGGCCGAGAAGGAAGCTCAATTACAGGCCGGCGTCATGGATGCCACCCGCAGCGGCACCGATGTGAAGGCCGAGGCGCACGTGAAGGGCACCACCGAATACGAGTTCCTGCCGGATGCCGCTACGCTGTTGAACGAGCTGTTGCCGCTAACGGTTCAGACCGCTTTGTTCCAAGCCTTCCTCGACGCCACCAGCAGCGAGAACGTCGCCCGCATGGTCGCCATGAAGAGTGCGACGGACAACGCCGACAAGATGGCCAAGGCCCTCAGCATGCAGTACAACCGCGCCCGTCAGGCCGCGATCACGACGGAGCTGTCGGAAATCCTGGGCGGTGTGGAAGCCATGAAGGGCTAGTTTGCCGCACTCCCGGTAACCCAATTCACGTGAAAAGGCCCTGCTCTAAGAGCAGGGCCTTTTCATTTCATGTTCGATCCAGTGCTGGTAGCTTACGCATGGTGCGCGCTTCCGGGGCTGTTGTACTTCGTCTGATGCATCTCATCGAACGTGCGGCGGTTCGGGTCGGTCATCACCGCCGCGCCGATCTCAAGCAAACCGAAGAGCAGGTGCGGCAGGTAGACCAGCTCGTCGAAATTGAACAGCCACGGCGATGCCGCCAGGAAAAGGCCACTGGCGATGTCGAGCGCCAGATGGCCGCGCATGGGCAGCAGGCGGGCGATGCTCAGTTCGTAGTCAGTGATCGCGCTGTACAGGATCGCGCCGACGCCGATCACGACCGGCACCCACGTTTCAGCGCCGTCGTTGGCGAAACCGAGGATCCAGGGCGAGATGATGAGCAGGAGCGCTACGCCGTAATCGAGAAAACCATGTATGCGGGTAGGAATGAAACGCATGGGGACACCCAGAGAGTAAGGACACCCATCTACCCGCCGCCGCACTCGCGGCGATACGGGTGATGATCACTCTCCTGGATTCGCAATGTGCGTGCCTTGTTCGGGCCAGTGCCCGAAAACCCCGAGCCACGGCTTCGCAATCCCTTGTGCGGGGAGGCCGGTGCCGGTCCTCTACCTCACCGGGTTCATCAGTAACCCGGTGGCCAGCTTGGGGTAGAAGTAGGTGCTCTTCTGCGGCATCACCTCGTTGTGCTTGCCAAGTTCTTCCAGGGCGTGCAACGGCGTGGGTTGAAGCAGCAGCGCGACCTGGTATTTCTTGCCGTCCGTCTGCTTCGGGATCTCGTCGGCGTAGGCCGTATAGCCTTTGGCTGGTGCTTGGCCGTTGTTGAACTTCGGCTGCAGCACTTCGTCCAGCAGGTACCGCTGTAAGATCGCCACATCCAGCCGCCGCCAAGCGTCGCTGTGATTCGGCTCGAACGGCTTCAGCACGTCCAGGTTGCGCAGCTTCAACGTGAACAATCGCCGACTGGTGCCATCGTACAACGCGAACGTGTGCGGGGCGTCCTTGGCCATCTGATCGGCGAAGTCGCCCAGATGATCGGGCGGCACCGCCACCTCGCTGCACTCGAAGTGCTCGCTGACGGTGAAGCAGAACTGCTCGGCGTCGAAGCCGCTCAGCCCGCCGATCATGCGATGCGTCGGCAGCACGATCAGGCCGTCGTCCTGCATGCCGACCAGCACGAACATGCAGTAGTTGGCCGGATGGTTGGCCGGCAATGGCTGGCCACCGTTGGCGGCGATCTGGTCCTTCTGATACTGCAGCGCCATCGTGTAGCGGTGATGCCCGTCGGCGATGTAGATCGGCTTGCGGCCGAGCAAATCGATCACTTGGTTTTCCACCTCGGCGTCGATCACGCTCCACAGGTCGTTCTTCACCCCGTCCAGCGTCGCCGTCGCTTCCGGGCGGCCCAGGTTGCGGTAGAGCAGGTTCGTCACCTCGTGCCGTGGGTCGGAGTACAGCCCGAAGATCGGCGACAACTGCAAGCCCGTGGCAGTGGTCAGCTTTAGACGATCGATGATCGCCTCCGGGTACGTCTGTTCGTGCGGCACCACATGCCCTTCACCGAACGGTGACAGCCGCACGAGCGTGATGAACCCGCGCCGGTGAAACGTGCGCCCGTTGTGCTGGTACGACTGCGTGTATGGGTACGTCGCCTGTCGGCGGTCGCGCACGAGAATGCCGTCGCCCATCCACTGCTGCAGCGTCGCGTTGGCGCCGACGTACGCCTCGTCCGGCCCAACTGACTTGGCCGGCAGGTGCGGCAAGTCGATCGACACGATGTTGTTCGGGTGCGACGCCATCAACTGCGCCTTGCGCTCGTCGGCGATCACGTCGTACGGCGGGGCGATCAGGTCGGACAGATTGCGGTCCCTCGTCACCTTCGACGAATAACGCAGCGCAGCGAAGGGGCGAATGTCGGCCATAGATTGCAGAATACAGCGCGGGCTCAACCGCGACTAGTCACGCTTACGCGCCGAGTAAGCGCACGCCTTACGGTCGAGCCCGGCAGATGCGGCGAAATAGCACCGACGGCCAGCGCTCAACGAGCACTGCGCGAGTACGCGAACCAGTGCGCATTTTCGGGGTTATCCTTTTTGACGGGTCTAACGCGATGTATTATGTAGGGACCCTGGTAAGGCCGATCGCATTTCTGATTATAGATCTGGGGAGTTCCATGCTGTTGAAGTCATCCATTCGTATCGCCACCGCCGCGTGCATCGCGGCCGCCGTCCTGGTCCAGCCCGCGCTCGGTCAGGCAACCTCGTACGAACCCAGCCAGCAGGTGGAAGTGCGCGAGGGCGATACGTGGTCAAAGGCGACGGTCCTCGCGCGCGAAGGGCGCAGGTATGCCATCCGTTACGACGACGGCACCGAGGAGTGGGTGACGGCCGACCGCGTGCGCCTGCCCGGCGCCGCCGGCGCACCTGCCGCCGCGGGCAAGGCACCGTTGAACGATGACGGGTCGGACGTCGACCTGAACGAGAAGCCCTCACCCAATGCCGCGGGCGCGCCCCTGAACGATGACGGGTCCGACGCCGATCCCACCGCCAAGCCCGCGCGGAAAGCGCCTGCCGCCCCGGAGTTCAAGCCGGGCGTCGGCATGAAGGTGCAGACCAAGTGGGGCGGCGCGTGGCGCGATTCGGTGGTGAAGAAGCGCGCCGTCAACGGATGGGTGCTGATCAACTACGCGCCCGGCTCGTCCATCGAGTGGGTAGAGCCCTGGCGCATCCGCAAGGTGGGCGACGATGCGGACGACATTCCGTATGCGCGTCCGAACAACATGCTTCACAAGATGGAGGCCCCGCCGCGCGAAGCGCCCGGCCCCAAGCCCGATGCCGATGCGCCGTTTGGGCAGCGGAACAATGCCGACCGGACCGACCCCTTTGCGCCCAAGGCCTACGACAAGCCCGTCACCGAGGCCAATACCGATACCGTGCAGGACCTGCTGGCGACCGGTGGGCAGCCCACGCTGGCCACGTTCGACGGGGTGCCGGCGACGCAGAAGCTGTCGAACCGATCGCACATCCTGCGCGGCAAGGGCGATCGCAACAGCGTGACGCCCGACCGGCTCATCTTTGCTGGCAACGTGGCGCTGCTGAGTTACACCGGCGGCGGCGGCGGCAACATCAGGTCGTTCCAGATCGAGCGCGTCGACCTCGCCACCGGCAACAATCTGGGCGCCGTCGATTTCGACCCGCTCTCCAACCCCATCGCCATCGCGCCCAGTGGCAAGCGCGTGCTGGGCGTGGCCCACGGCTTCTTCGGCGGCACCCGCAACCGCGTCGACTTGTTCGACACGGCTGCCAGTGGCCCACCGAAGCACATGGTCAGCTTCGTCCCCTACGGCGACGACAAGAACGCCAACGACGTCGACTTCGCCGCCTTCGTGGACGACGAGCACGTGCTGACCTTCAGCAGCGGTGGCGTGCTCACGCTGTGGAACGCCCCCAAGGCAGCCGCGGTATGGCGCATGAACGGGATGCGCGGTTCCGTGCCGGCCGTCAGTCCCGGTGGCAAGCAGGTCGCGCTAATGACGGCCGAGGGCCTGAACATCATCGACGCGCTCAGCGGCGACGCGCTGGCGACGGTCGAAGGATCGCGACCGGTCAGCTCGCTCGTCTTCACGCCCGACGGCAAGCGCGTGGTCGGCGCGACCGGCGCGATGATCAGCCAGTGGGACCTTGCCACCGGCCAGCTCACCGGCGACATCGGTGTGGCGATGGGCACCGGTGGCCTCGCCGGCGTCGGGCCAAACTACGTGCTGCTGGGCAACGGCGACTTGCTCGACCTCGAACGCAAGCAGACCGTCTGGCAATACACCGAGGGTGGCAAGACCGCCGGCCATGGCGGGCGCGCCTGGACGGTCGTGAAGGATGGCAACCGCTCGGTCCTCGTCAGCGCCGACCTCCCGCACCCCGCCGCCGCCAAGGCCGCAGCGGCGATGGGCGATACCGGGCTTGTCGTGAAGCCGGGGGAGATCGTAAGCCTGGAAGTAGCAATCGAAGGCACCGAGGAACAGCGCCAGAAGATCGCCGCCGCCATCACTGAACAGCTGAAGCGCAGCGGCATCGAGGTCGCCGAGGGTCGGCCCGTCAAGCTCGTCGCGCGCACGGAGCAGGGGGACACGAGGACGCAGACCTACGAGCGCCGCAACTTCGGCGGCTTCGGCCCGCCCTCGCGCGAGACCGAGACGGTCAGCGTGACCGAGAAGATCACGCGCGTCTTCTTCGAGTCCAACGGCAAGGTGCTGTGGGAGAACCGCACGGTCAGCGGCACGCCGTGGCACGTGCAGAGCAAGGAAGGTCAGTCGATCGGCCAGGCCGTGCAGGCCGCCAGCCAGTTCAACCTGGCCTTTCTCGAAAGCGTCCGCGTCCCCGCGTACGTCGCCCGCCCGCAGGAGATCGTCTCCGTGGGCAAGTCCCGCTGGTCGATGGGGGGCGTGCGGGACGAGAAGTGAGCCGCCGACGTCGCGCCATCCAAATGCCCTTTCCGTAGGACCCTCGGCGTCGCCAGTACCCTTGCGGCCGCGCCCGTTGTACACTCGCGTTGCGAGATCCAAGTCACCTCGGAGGCCAACCGCATGTCCGCTGAATCTTCGTCGATCGAGTCCACCCAGACCGAAAACCGCATCTTCAATCCGCCGGCCGCGTTCTCGGCCAAGGCGCACATCAAGTCGCGCCAGCAGTACGACCAGATGTACCGCGAATCGATCGATTCGCCCGAAACCTTCTGGGCCCGCGAGGCCGCCGGGCTGAAGTGGTTTAAGCCGTGGACGAAGGTGCTCGACTGGCAGGTGCCGGACGCCAAGTGGTTCGTCGGCGCCACCACCAACGCCGCGTACAACTGCCTCGATCACCAGGTCGCCCAGGGCCGCGGCGACAAGGTCGCCATCTTGTGGGAAGGGGAACCGGTCGATGGATCGGGCAAGCCCGAGGTGCGCAAGATCACCTATAAGCAGCTCACCGCCGACGTCTGCCGCTTCGCCAACGCACTGAAGCAGCAGGGCGTGAAGAAAGGGGACCGCGTCACCATCTACATGCCGATGACGCCCGAGGCGGTCGTCGCCATCCTCGCCTGCGCGCGCATCGGCGCGGTCCACAGCGTCATCTTCGGCGGCTTCAGCAGCCAGGCGATCGCCGATCGCGTGGAGGATGCCAAGAGCAACATCATCATCACCACCGACGCCGGCTTCCGCCGTGGGTTGCCGGTACCGCTGAAGAAGAACGTGGACGGTGCGCTGGCCAAGACCGACCGCGTGAAGACCGTCATCGTCTTCAAGCGCGGCGGCGGCGACGCCAACATGGTCGCCGGCCGCGACGTGTATGCCGATGAAATCTTGAAGGGCCAGTCCGACCAGTGCGAAGCCGAACCGGTGGACAGCGAAGACCCGCTCTTCGTCCTCTACACCTCCGGCAGCACCGGCAAGCCCAAGGGCATCCTGCACACCACCGGCGGGTACATGGTGGGCACGCACCTCACCACGAAGTACACGTTCGATCTGCAGGACAACGACGTCTACTTCTGCACCGCCGACGTCGGCTGGATCACCGGCCACTCGTACATCGTCTACGGCCCGCTTTCCAACGGCGCCACCGTGCTGCTGTACGAAGGCGCCCCTAACTTCCCCGACTTCTCGCGCTTCTGGCAAATCATCGAGCGGCACAAGGTGACGATCTTCTACACCGCGCCCACCGCGATCCGCGCGTTCATGCGGGCCGGGCGCGAGTTCGTCGACAAGCACGATTTGTCATCGCTGCGCCTGCTCGGCACCGTGGGCGAGCCGATCAACCCGGAAGCCTGGATGTGGTACCACACGGTCGTCGGCCACGAGAAATGCCCGATCGCCGACACCTGGTGGCAGACGGAAACGGGCATGCACATGATCACGCCGTTGCCCGGCGTCACGCCGTTGAAACCCGGCACCGCCACGCTGCCGTTCTTCGGGGTCGATGCCGCCATCGTCGACCGCGACGGCAAGGAACTGCCCGCCAACACCGGCGGCCTGCTCGTCATCCGCAAGCCGTGGCCGAGCATGTTGCGCGGCATCTTCAACGACCCCGAACGTTACGCCAAGCAATACTGGTCCGACGTGCCCGGCATGTACTTCACGGGTGATGGCGCGCGGCGCGACGCCGACGGTTACTTCTGGATCATGGGCCGCATCGACGACGTCATCAACGTCTCCGGCCACCGCCTAGGCACCGCCGAGGTTGAGAGCGCCCTCGTCGGCCATGCCGCCGTCGCAGAAGCCGCCTGCGTCGGCATCCCGCACGAGCTGAAGGGCCAGGGTTTGGCCGCCTTCGTTACCCTGCGCAACGGCTTTGCCGCCAGCGACGATTTAAAGAAGGAACTGACCAACGTCGTCGCCAAATCCATCGGCTCCTTCGCCAAGCCCGACCAGATCCGCTTCACTGAAGCATTGCCGAAGACGCGTTCGGGCAAAATCATGCGCCGCTTGCTGAAGGACGTCGCATCGGGCGTCGAGACGAAGGGCGACACGAGCACGTTGGAAGACCTCTCGGTCCTCGCCAAACTGCGTGAGACGGACGAGGGATAAACGGAAGCCCGTCGAACGAATGACGGACTACCGAACTCCGCCGACGACCGAAATCGGACCGACGTCTGGCGTGCCCACTTGATCGAGCACGCCAGACCGAAAACGTGTGCGGCGGTCAGTTTGCGACCTTCGCCGGGCCACGCTGCAGGCGACGTTGCAGTTGGTCCTCGTAGAGCGATTGCGGCTGGAGCGTGGCGCCTTTGCCGATGCCCTCGATCCGGTCTTTGTGGGTACCGTCGACGTTGTGCGCGGTCGTGCGCTCGCCCTGGGTGCCGATGACGAAGACGGCGTCGGTTTGGTCCTTAATGTCGATGACGTGGTCGTGCTCCTTGTGGCTGCCGGTGCCGCGGAGGTTCCAGAAGACCGTCTGATCGGTGGATTTACCGTGTGCGGGGCCGCCCCAGTCGTATCGCGTGCCTGCGTAGAAGTACTCGCCGTTCATGTGCAGGTTGTCCAGCAGGTTGGCGACGCTTAAGTGCATGTGGAAGTCGCTGCGCGAGCGGGATTCGCTGCGATGGACGACGTTGCCGGTCGTCATCATGCTCTTGAAGTCGTAGACGTAGCGCAGCTCTTCGCCGAAGCAATCCTGAATCAGGTTGTCGCTCCCCTCCAGCACGTAGCCGTACCCGTTGCCACCGCCACCGCGATACTGGGCCTGGCGCAGATCGCAACCGATCACGCTGACGTTGCGCGTAAAGCCGAGCGCAAACGCGTTGGAGACAAGGTGGTGCGGCCCCCGGTTCACCGGCGGACGGTAGGTATGCACGTTGCGAATCCAGCCGTTGACGACGTGGTTCATTTGAACGGCGAACGAATTGTGCACGTCATGGGCCGATTTCCCCTCCGTCTGGTAGTCGTTGAAGCCCCAACCGTCGGTGCCGGGATGCTCGCGCATGCCAATCGACAGGTTCTCGATGCCCACCTCTTCCAGGTGTGGCGGCACGCGGTATACACGGGCGTTGTCGCGCCGCTTCATCCAATAGCGTACCGGGATGTCCAGGTCGATCGTGCGGGAAGCGACGTCGCGGCTCGTGATCTGCCGGTAGAACGCGATGCCGTCGCGCGGCGCCAATTTTCCGACCCAGTGCTCGACGAGCCAGTCCCACGCGGCCTCGCGCACGAAGGCCTCGGTAGTGTCGGTGCGCAGCACGATCCAGTCGCCGACGTTTAGACCGTCGACGCTCGCAAGCCGGATCTGCGTTGCCCGGTTCTGCACGTCGGCGGCGACGGGGATCGCGTCACCCTCTTGGTCCCGGTACCAATTGGTCTCAAACCGTTTGGGCCGCGGGTCCGGGCGAAGGCGAACGACGCGCTGGTTGCGCATGACCGGCTCATCGTTGAAGAGAAACGTCTTGTCCGGCCCTGCGCCACGAAGAACCAGATGGCTGGCTGAGATACGCAGCGCAGCGTCGACGCCTTTCTTGGGGGGCTTGACCCGGTAGGTGCCCGCGGGCAGGTAGACGATGCCGCCACCTCGCTTCGTGACGTGGTCGATCGCCTGCTGAATGGCTGCGGTGCTGTCGGCGCCGCCGGTCGGGTCGGCGTTGAACGGCGCCGCGATGACGTTCACCGTCTCGCCGCGCGGCTGGTCAGGAATGGGACGTTCCCCTTTGTGATAGCCCGCGTACGAGAAGTCGTGCAGGAAGTGGCCCTCCGCCGTTTGATGATCCGGCGTCCAGTCGCCCGGGTAGAGCCGGCTTCGCCACGTGCTATCTTCCTGCGCCGAGGCCGGCAGTGCGCTTGCCACCAACAGCGCCATCACGCCCACGAACCGAAACGCTGGTCTTCGGATCACCTGTTCCTCCGTGAAACTGAAATAACCAATATTAGCCTTCGCTATCTAATTGTAACGCTTTGATTGATGGTGTGCATCGAATGAAGGTAAATCAGTGGCGGGTGAAAATTTAGCGGGTGGCGATGCTGAGCCACAAACCACGTTCAGCGGCGGGCGGCCTGGCCGACAGCAGCAATGCCATGCTGAAGCGCCTCAACGACACGCCGGAGTGCAAGAAGGCGTTCAAGGACGTCTTCGGCGTCGACGAGATCGAATTGGAACCCGTGACCAAAGCGCTGGCGACGTTCCAGCGGACGGTCGTTTCCAGTCGAAGCCGGTTTGACCAGTTCATCGCCGGCAACAAGGATGCGCTTGAAGACAACACCATGCGCGGCCTGCACCGTTCCGCACGACCGCCAACTGCCACAACGGCCCGAACTTCACCGACAACCAGCCTCACGACATCGGCCTGAGCTACTACGGCCGTAAGCTACAGGATTTGGGGCGATACGAGGTCGCGAAACGCCCGGAGGACCTCGGTGTGTTCCGCACCCCGTCGCTGCGCAACGTTGGCCGCTCCAGTCCGTATATGCACAACGGTCTGTTCGAGATGGACGGCCTGCTGAATCTGTACAACGCCGGCATGCCCAACCTGCGCCCGCGCCCCGAACAGGCCAACGACCCGTTGTTGCCGCCGACGGCGCTCGGCGTCCCAGCACTGGGCCATCAGAGTGATACGCGCCCAAGCGCGGCGCGGACAATGAAGCGCCGTCGCATGCGCAGCTTGTTGCTTCCTTCACGTCGCCACGGCTTCCCAACCTTGCCTCGGTACAAAGCGGAACGCATCGGGCGAGGCGGGATCCAACGCGAACAGTCGCACCCAACCGTTCTCCACCAGATGGCGTACCGACGGCGCGGCAGCGAGGACGGCCTCGATGCGCGGCCGCGGGGCTTCAACAACTACCTGCAACCGAAGTGGCTCGTGGTACCACGAACCGTCGGCCGCGTGTACCGACTGCTTGGCCAGCCCGGTGCGTAAGTCACCGCCGTTTCCGAGTACGACGCCGAGCGAGCCGACGCGGTTGTGCAGGGCTTTGTCTCCTGCGCCGAAGGTGTCGTTGTCGACGGTGGAGGCGAAGTACTGGAGGTTGATCCAGGACGCGACCACCATCGGGGCCGATAGGATGAGCGTGAGGATCGACGCGTCGGCATCCGCAGCGGCGTCGTACTCGTGCAGGAACGCGCGGCCGCCAAGGTTCACGTCGCGCGACCGCTGGCGCGAGGCGACGATAAACGCGGCGTTGCGCGCCAGCGCCCATTCTGGGCGCACCTCCGACCAGTCCCGTGACCGCTGACGCAGCCGGTTGAACAAACCGCCTTTGTTATCGGCCTTGTTGAAGCCCGCATTCATCCCGAGCGCTGGCGCGCGTTCAAGCCGGGTCGCGGCGCCAGCCCCGACGAGCCACTGCCGCAGGGCATCGACGTCGGCAACGTGCGTCGCGGGCAGGCGGTCGAGATCGAGCAGTGTGACCTCGTCCACCGACGTATCGTGCAGCGCGGGCACGAAGACGGTGTCCGCCGGTACGGCTGCGCCACGGCTGTTCACGGCTGTTCGCACTCCAGGATCGTTCAGCAGCGCCGCGGCGACGCGCGCGTTGATCGCGCCACCATGCCCACCGCACGCGCCACAGTCGAGACCGGCCGCGTGCGGATTGTTGGCGCTGACGCTGCCGTGGCCGCAGAGCAGGATGAGTCGCGCGTAGCGATCGGTGAAGCCCATGTTCTTCAGGATGCCGGCCGCCATCTCCACCCTTGTGTCCGGCGCGACGCCGGTACCGTCGGTTCCCGGTTCCAGCACGAGGGGTGCGGTCGTCTCATCGTTGGCTGGCGTGGGCGTCGCGGTAAGTGCGTCGGCGCTTAGCTTCAACCCGTAACCCAAGCCAAGCAGCTCCACGAACGCGAAGGCCCCGGCCGGCGCGGTCTGCACGTACGCCGTCGCGCCGTTCAACGCGGCTGGCGATACCGCTGCCCGTGGTCGCAGCGCGACCGACGGAGAGAGCAGCACGGGACAGCGGGGGCTGGACAGGCCGTCGGTCTGCCAGTCGAGGCTGACGCCGAAGAAGCCGGCGAAGCCGCGCGTTTCAATCGCGTCGGACTGCGCCTCAAGGTGCCGCCGAAGCGGCTCGGAACGCACGTCGATGCAGAATACCCCCTGCACCGCCGGCCGCGCGCCGGTGACCGCGGCGGGAGCGCGCAGCGAGCCGATGAGGTGGTTAGCGTATCGGTCCTCCAAGGCTTCCTGCAGCACCAATTGAACCGCTTCATCCTCCTGCGGTCGGGCGGCGGCGCTGAGCTCGACGGTGCTGGCACCGGCAAGTTCCACCACGCCCGCATCGCAGCAGAGCAGGATCGCGAGCAGGTCGCCGACCTCGCCCAGATCGCCGTTGCCCGCCTGCCAAGCCGATCGGCGGAAGTACGACGCGAAGCCGAACAGCCCGCCCAGCAGCCGGTAAAAGTAAGCCACACGCTGACTCGCGGGCACGTCGACGCGCGCCAGCATTAATTGAATGGCGGCGGCGGGCGTAGCTGGCAGGGCATCGGCGAAGGCGCGGAAGCCGTGCAGGCCCATGATCTCCAACGACCGGTCGATCCGAGCTGACTCTCGCCAGGAGACGTACAGGCTGCGGTCGTCTTGCGGGTTCCACATCGCGTCGCCGGCGGTGATGTGGACTGCGCACGACCGCGCCACCCAGCGCCGCATCGTCTCGTGCCATTCCGTGCCGTGCACGAGATCGTGCCGCTCGGCGAACGTAAGGAACGGCTGCGCCGTGCGGTACGCCTCGGGCGACGGTACGCCAGCGAGCACCGACTCGGCCAACGACGCCGGCTGGCCCAACCGCTTGGCGGCAGCCTGCAGTTCGGCGGCGTTCAACTCGCCCAGCGCCCATTTGGCGCGGTAGAAGTCGAAACCGGGCAGCACGCGCGCGCCCAGCCCGTCGCCCACCGTAGCCGCAGCGGCGTCGATGGGTTGTTCGACGAAACCTAGGAACGGGTTGACCGCGACGTAGTTGCGCAAGTCCCACAGAGGCGGGATGCGATTGCAGGTGACCAGCACGTCGGCGGCGATGGTGGACGCATCGTGCGAAGATGCGGCGAGCGTGTTATTGGTGCTAAGCATGATGCTTTCCCTTCGGATGCTTCCAGATCGATGCGACGATTCGGTCGGCGACCGCGCCGAAGTAGAACCCGTGCAGGGCGTGAACGCGGAACGCGCGTCCCCCGGCGCTGCGGCCCAACACCGGCAGCATGGCGTGAATTACCGTGAGGAACACCATCGTTGTGACGAGGACGAGCGCGGCTATCCAGGTCGAGACGCTGTGCACCGGTTGAAGGTCACCAAGCACCGGAGCGAGGAACGTGCCCGCGATGCGGTACAAACCAAATGCCGCAATGGTGGCAAGGATGATGACCGAGACACCAGTGATGCCGCGGCCTAACGCAGCGTGATCGGCAATCGGCTTGGCGAACAAGGCCGCCCACACCTGGCCCATGGCCAGTGCCACGACCGCCGCCAGTGCCATCTCACCCGGCGAGTGCAGTGGGGAGAATCCCGTGATCCACGTTGCCAGCCAGATCGCCGGCAGGGCGACCAGCATGCCGATTGCCACGCGAGCCACCGTACGGCCCGGCGCTACCGGCTGTGCGGCGCGGCCCAGGATCGCAGGAACGTCGCCGGCCCGCAGGAAGGCCCACGCCTTGTAGCACCCGTGCCCGATGATGTGCAGCGCCGCCGCTGGGAATGCTGCCAGGCCGCATTGCACCATCATGAAGCCCATCTGGTTGACGGTGGACCAGGCAAGCGAGCGCTTCACTTTTACCTGTGCCCACATTGCCAGCGTGCCAACGGTCACCGTTAGCGACCCGGCCACCACCAGTGACAGCAGTACCGCGGGCACCTCGACCAACAGCGGGGCGAATCGCAGCAGTAACACGCCGCCCGCGTTGATGATGCCCGCATGCATGAGCGCGGAGACGGGCGTGGGGGCCTCCATCGTCTCGGGCAACCAACTGTGGAACGGGAACTGAGCAGATTTGGTCAACGCCGCCAGCACAACCGAGAGCGCCACACCCACCGTGGCCGCGCTGGCGGGCTGACCTGTGGTGGCGGCAAGCAGCGCGTGCAGGTCGAGCGTGTCCCAGTGCGACCAGACGAGCAGCACCATCCAAAGCAGTGCTGCATCACCTATACGGCTGATGAGGAACTTCTTGCGGGCGGCGCGAATTGCTTCAGGGCGGTCCTCGTAGTGCGTGAGCAACTGGTGCAGCGCGACGCTCGTCAGCGACCACGCCGTCACGAGCAGCAGCAGGTTCGTCGACAGCATGAGCAGGAACGCCGCGACGACCGCGAACGCCATCCAGCCGAGGAAACGGGCCTGCCGGGGGTCGCCGTCCATGTAGCGAATGGAGAAGCGGAACGTCACCGCACCCACCGCCGCCACGAGCAGCGAGAGCGCGGCGCTCAGGCGGTCGACCGTGATGCCGGCAGCCCGAAGCGGCTGTGGCGATACGATCTGCCACACCAGCGCCACCGCAGACAGGCCGGCGGCGGCCATGAGCAACATCTGGCATGCGCGTGCCCAAGTTGGCAAGGTACTCGCGTGTTTAGCTTCGGGGGTTGCCATGGACGCCTGCAGTAGCCCGGCCGGGGCCAGCGGCACTGGAGTGCCGAGATAAATCGCTTGGTCTGAAGCCGTCTTCATGCGATGATCACCTGTACGAAAAATCACGAACTGAAAAATACGAAGTTTGATTTGCGAAGTATTCTTCGTACGTTAATGCTGTCGCAGGTGGTTGTCAAATGATGAAATTGAAACGTCCGAGTCGTCCAGTGCGAACGAGTTCCGCGCCCGCATCGTGGGCCGGTGCGCCCGGTGCAAAATCAGGTGGCCAAAGTGGCCCCGGCCACGCGGGAGGACGCCCCCCGTGGACCTTTCTCACGAACCACTCGCACGTGCTAATCTGCCTATGGCGGCACCCGGAGGCGCGGTTGCGTGATGTGGCAGAGTGGGTGGGCATTACCGAGCGTGCGGTGCAGGCGATTGTCGCCGACCTGGAGGCGGGGGGCGTGCTCACGCGGGTGCGTCAGGGGCGCCGAAATCACTATCAAATCCACGATCACGTCCCGCTGCGCCACCCGGTTGAGGCGCGACGGAACGTCGCCGCTCTGCTGGCGATGGTTGGATTGGAAGCCGCGGGCGACGCAGGCGTTTCCCGGTGATCGACAGCCTGCGGTGACCGTTCCGCTACTGGTGCCGAACAACCCCGCGCGGACACGTCATGTTCAACGATGCTTTAGCCTCAGATGGACCCGGCGGGCCAACTCCCTCAACGCGGACTACCGTTTGCCCGCGAAGGAAATCGGCCCGCTGCTGGCTCGACTGGGCTCCGATGGCGAGATGCTGTGGCAGGTGCTTCGCAGCTTCGAAGATTTCATAATGCTGATGCGGACATGGCTGCGCGGCTCGAACACGTGGGTGAGCCTGGTGCGGGGAAACCTTTTGCGCAATGGCCAAGGAACTGTAGAAGCGCAGCAAGACGTTCCACGAAACGGTGCTAGGTCACGAGAGCCTGAGCGGCGACAACTTTGGCCAATCGGTTCCAGAATGAGCGGTGGAGCGAATCGATCGCGAAGATCGAGAAAAGAGACGTACCGATGACCGCAATGCCGTGGCAACTTTGGTGGTGGCGATCACGGTGCGGTCCATCCGGATGTTCCCGCCACGTTCCCGCCCTACGCGTTCTGCCCTGCTCGCCGTAGAATCCCGAGGAGGTAAGGGTGCGTGGTCATCGTGACTGGCCGCTGCGTCGGATCCGAATCGCCTGAGGTGGAATGAGTTCGTCTGAAACCAGTGGAGATCCCGAAAACAGGCTGGACCGCGGCGCGCTCGAGACGGAGCGGAGCCTGCTGGCCGACGTGTTCAAGCGATCGCCATCGTTCATGGCCGTGCTGCGCGGCCCGCAGCATGTCTTCGAGCTCGCGAACGACCGTTACTACGAGCTGATCGGGCACCGTCAGGTGCTAGGCCAGTCCGTTCATGACGCGTTGCCGGAGATTGCCGGCCAAGGCTTCTTCGAGTTGCTGGATGGTGTGTACGCGACGGGCGAGCCGTTCGTCGGGCGCGACATGCGGGTGATGGTGCAGCGCACGCCCGGACACGCGCTGGAGGAACGGCATATCGAGTTTGTCTACCAGGCGCTTCGGGCGGCCGACGGGGCGGTCAACGGTGTCTTCGTGCACGGGATCGACCTAACCGAGCACAAGCGGGCGGAGACGGAAGTGCTCGCCAGTGAGCAGCGCTACCGTGGGCTGTTCGAGTCGATCGACCAAGGCCTATGCGTCGTACAGGTTATATTCGACGCGGACAGCCGAGCCCACGACTACCGCTTCCTTGAGACGAACACGATGTTCGAGCAGCACACGGGCCTGAAGAACGCCGTCGGGCGGACCGCGCGCGAACTCGTCCCATCGCTTGAGGAGCGTTGGTTTGAGATGTACGGGCGCGTGGCAACCACCGGCGAGCCCATGCGGTTCGTCCAGGCTTCCGACCCCATGGGACGCTGGTTCGACGTCTACGCATTCCGGACCGGCCCGGTCCAGGATCGTAAGGTCGCGATCCTCTTCAAGGACGTGACTCAGGGCAAACGGGCGGAAGCGGCACAGCGGCAGAGCGAGGAACGGCTGCGGCTGGCGCTGGCCATTGCCGGCATGGGAACGTTCGACATCGACCTGCTGACCGACGACGTGATCGTGAACGAGGCCGGGCGGGCCATCTATGGCTGGCCAGACCAGGAGCCACTGACGTTCGCGAAGGTGCAGGGCCACTTTCACCCCGACGACCGAGCGATGGTGATGGAAAGCGTCGCGGCCGCCATGGACCCCAACGGCCCCGGCGAGTTCGCGGTCGAACAGCGCATCGTCCGCACCGATGGCGCGGTCCGATGGATCCGCGTTCGCGGGCGAGTCACGTTCGCGTCACCGAAGGGTGCGGGCCATCTCCGGCCGATCCGCTGCATCGGCACGTATCTGGACGTAACGGATCAGAAAGAAGCCGAGCACCAGCGGGAACAGCTGTTGAGTGCCGAGCGCGGGGCGCGGTTCGAGGCGGAGCGGGCGGGGCGCATGAAGGACGAGTTTCTCGCGACGCTCAGCCACGAGCTGCGCACGCCGTTGAACGCGATCCTGGGATGGTCCAGCCTGCTGAGCAACAGACCTGGGGTACGCGACGATGACGATCTGCGGGCGGGCCTGGAAACGATCGAGCGCAACGCTCGGGCGCAAGCGCAGATCATCGAAGACCTGCTGGACATGAGCAGCATCATTAGCGGCAAGGTGCGCCTGGACGTGCAGCGCGTCGACCTGGCGGTGCTGCTGCAGCACGGGATCGAAACGGTCCGGCCGGCAGCCGAGGTGAAGAACGTAACACTGAGCGCGGTGCTCGACCCCTCCGTCGGGCCTGTCTCCGGTGATCCGAACCGCCTGCAGCAGGTGTTCTGGAACCTGCTGAACAACGCGGTGAAGTTCACGTCGCGAGGTGGCCGCGTGCAGGTGGCGCTCGAGCATGCCAGTTCGCACGTCGAGGTGAGCGTGGTCGACACCGGGCAGGGGATCAGCGCGCAGTTCCTGCCGCACGTGTTCGACCGATTCCGCCAAGCCGATGCCTCGACGACTCGCCAGCACGGGGGGCTTGGCTTGGGCCTGTCGATCGTCAAACAGCTGGTCGAACTGCACGGCGGCAGCGTGCGTGCAAAGAGCGACGGCGTCGGTCTGGGCGCGACGATCGTGGTGGCGTTGCCGCTGGCGAGCGTTCAGTCTGATCCGTCACCCAAGCCGGCCCTCGAACACCCGGCGGTCAGTTTGCACACCGAGATGCACCGTCAGGCGTGTCTGCAGTTGGAAGGTGTTCGCGTGCTGGTGGTCGATGATGAGGCCGATGGTCGCACGGTCGTACGTCGCTTGCTTGAAGAATGTGGGGCCATCGTCCGCACCGCGTCGTCGGCCGGTGAGGCGTTCGACTTCTATCGGTCCGAGGCGCCTGACGTGCTGGTGAGCGACATCGGCATGCCGAAAGAGGACGGATATTCGCTGATACGCCGCATACGCGCGCTCGATCCAACGCAGGGTGGAAAAGTGCCCGCGGTCGCGCTGACCGCGTACGCGCGGCCAGAGGACCGCATACGCGCCGTGCAGGCGGGCTTCCAGATGCACGTCGTCAAACCGGTTGAGCCCGCGGAGTTAATCACGATGGTAGCCAGCCTCGTCGGGCGCGTCGGCAGTTAGGTGCATCGCGAATGGTCGCGTGCTACTTTCGACGGGTTGGTAAGGACGGCTTTCTTGGTGTTGTTGTAACGCGCTCGTTGCGACGGACTGAATTGGCTTTCTCCATCGCACCGCGGCGGCAGGCAGTGGGGGTTCGGCCGGTGAAATGTGCGAAGACCGTCGCCAGCCGCTTGGGGCTGCCGAAGCCGGTGCGGCGGGCGATCTCGTAGATGGGCAGATCGGTGTCGGTCAGCAGTCGCTGGACGTGTTCGACGCGGGTGCGGCGAATCTCGTCTAATGGCGAGCGGCCCAGCAAGCGGTGGAACTTCATCTGCAACGCGCGCCGGGAGATGGTCAGGCGTTGCATCAACTCGCTGACGGTGATGCAGCCGCCGGCATCGCGAATAATACGGATCGCGCCGGCGACGTCGTCGTCGTCGACGGCGATGATGTCCGACGACTGTCGCGTGACCACGCGCGTCGGTGGGAGCAACGTGGCCGCTTCGGTGGCGTTTCGCTCCATCATCCGTTGCAGGCAGAGCGCCGCCTGTCGGCCGATCTGCTCGGCCGGCAACTGCACGCTTGACAGTGGGGGCCACGCTGCCAGGCACAGCGCCTCGTCATCGTCCACCCCCACGATCGCCACCTGCTCAGGCACGGCCAGCCCGGCGATTCGGCACGTCTCGGCCAGTTGCATGGCGCAGGCATCGTGGCAGGTCAGGATTGCGACGGGTTTGGGCATTTCGCGGAGCCACTTCGCCAAGCCACCATCGTCGAACGCCTTCAGGCTGCGCGGGAACGTGTTCGCGGACGGTCGGGCGGCGTGATAAACCGCCACCTTCATGCCGTGCAATCGCACCTTTTCACAAAACCCCCGTTCGCGATCGACGCTGTATAGCATGTCGGCGTAACCGAGGTAGGCGAAGTGTCGGAATCGACGTTCGATGAAGTGCTGGGCCGCCATGGCGCCCACGGCTGCGTCATCGGCGCTTACGACGCGCAGCCGATCTGACCCGTCACCAGTGGCCTTCACGATGTTGGAGAGGGAGACGACGTTCGGGCAAACATGGGTCAACGCGGTTCGGAAGCTTTCGCTGGGGACGTATCCGATGACGCCGTCTACGCTCCACTCGCGCAGCAGGGGGATGATGTCCGGCACGGGCGGGCCCAGGTGCAGGTGCCAACCGGCCGTGTGCGCATGCAGGCTGGCGCCCCGGATCGCCGCGCGAGAGAATCCCCAATCCAATCGCGCGAGCAATGCGACCGATTTCGCGCCTCGTTGCAGCACCGTCCCATCATCGATCCGCCTGAGCCGGCCCGCAAGCCGCGGCGCAAAACGGAACCACTTTTGCGCATAGCGTGCCCCACGGCTACGGATGGATGTTGTATCCTTGATGGCGCGGACCCTGATCCCCTTTCGCACCATCGATGGACGACCTATGCCAACTGCGTTGCCACCTGACTACTCCGACCGTGTCTACGCAGGCGTGCTCGGAAAGCTGATCGGCGTCTACCTCGGCCGGCCTATTGAAGGGTGGTCGTACCGTGACGTGCTGAGCAAGATCGGGTTGGTCAATTATTACGTGCACGACCGCCGGGGCGTCGAGCTGATCGTCACTGACGACGACATCTCCGGCACCTTCGCGTTCCTTCGTGCGCTGGACGACCACCCCCATGCGGGACGTCAGCTAACGGCCGAGCAGGTTGGGCAGACGTGGCTGAACTACATCATCGATAACAAGACCATCCTGTGGTGGGGCGGGATGGGGCTCAGCACGGAACACACCGCGTTCATCCGACTTCAGGATGGAATCGCCGCCCCGCGCAGCGGCAGCGCCGAACTGAACGGGCGCTTGGTGGCCGAGCAGATCGGCGCGCAGATTTTCATCGATGGTTGGGCGATGGTGGCCCCGGGTGACCCGGATCTGGCCGTCTCGCTCGCTCGCCGGGCCGCTTCGGTGTCGCACGATGGTGAAGCGATTCTGGCCGCCCAAGTGGTTGCGGCGATGGAGGCGCAAGCGTTCGTCGAACGCGATCTGAACAAGTTGTTCGACGTGGGCGTGAGCTACATCCCGAAAACCTCCATCATCTACCGCGTTATTGACGATTTGCGCGCGTTCCGCGCCAAGACCGATGACTGGCAGCGGGCCATGACGGAAGTGGTAGAGCCAAACTACGGTTACGACAAGTACGGCGGTAACTGCCACGTAGTGCCGAACCACGCACTGATCGCGTTGGCGCTTCTGTGGGGCGACGATGACTTTCAGAAGTCGTTGATGATCGCCAACACCTGCGGCTGGGACACCGACTGCAACAGCGGCAACGTCGGGTGCCTCATGGGCATCAAGAACGGGCTGGCGGGCATCGAGGCAGGGCCGGACTGGCGAGGGCCGGTTGCCGAGCGGCTATATCTACCCACTGCCGACGCCGGTGGATGCATGACCGACGCCGCGAACGTGGCGCTTGCCGTGGAAAACGCGGGACGACGACTCGCGGGCCGTGCACCGCGGGAGCCTAAGGACGGCGCGCGCTTCCACTTCAGCTTCCCTGGTAGCGTGCAGGGTTTCGTGCCCGACAAACGATGGGATGCGCACGGGACGACGACCGTTTCGAACGATGCCGGGCGGCTGGCGATCACGTACCACAAGCTGGCGCTTGGCCGCGTTGCCCGAGCCACGACGGCGACGTTCTCTCCACCGGAAAAGCTGAAGGTCGCCGACGCCTACAAGCTGATCTGTTCTCCAACGCTGAATCCGGGCCAGCGGATGACCTCAACGGTGCAGGCGGATCCGCAGAACGATCGGCCGGCGCTTCTGCAACTGTTCTTGCGGCATTACGACGGCGCCGACGCGCTCGTCCAAGTGGCCGGGCCATCGGTCGAGTTGATGCCGGGCGATACGCATGACATGGCGTGGACCATTCCGCAAACAGGTGGGCAGCCGATTGCGGAAGTCGGATTTGAGATTCGCGCAACCGGTGGGGCCAGCGGGGCGGTTTACGTGGATCGCCTACACTGGACAGGCGCCCCGACCGTCACTCTGACGCGCCCGCAGGATGGTGGGACAGCGTGGACTCGCGCCTGGGCCGAGGGCGTTAGCTCGGCCGGCTACTGGGTCCCAGACTACCAATACCGTGTGACGCAGAACCGCGGCCGTGGACTGCACATGTACGGCACGCGCGACTGGACCGATTACACCGTCGCGACCACCGTTCTGCCCGTGCTGGCCACTGCCGTCGGCTTGGCCGCGCGGGTGCAGGGGATGCGGCGGTACTACGCGTTGCTGCTCACGACAAATGCCGACCGCCGGGTCGTTCAACTGGTGAAAATGCGGGATGTTCAGACCGTGCTGTCCGAGGCCCCGGCTGACTGGGCGCTCGGTGAACGCGGCTACGCGATGAGCCTGACCGTCCAAGGCACCAAGATCACGGGCACGCTCGACGGCCAACAGGTCCTGACGGCGACCGACGCGGTCGAACCACTGAAGGGCGGCGGCATTGCCATCGTGATCGAAGAGGGCCGAGCGCACGCGGGACCGATCGAAGTCACCGCGTTATCTCAATAATGTCACTCAACCGCGCAGGATCGGTAGGAGTGAGAACTTTAGTAGCGGCCGGAACGATGACGACTTTGTTCGTCGCCGTTGACGCGCACGCGCAAATGGCGGACATCGTACTGAAGTTAGAGGGCGCTTCAGGCCCAGACTATCGGCTGAAGGACTTCACCCACTACAACGCCCGCAGCACCGTGAATTCGGATCGAAACGTCTACGGCCGGTTGTACGTTCCGGACAACTACAACGCGAGCCACAGCTATCCGCTGGTCACGTTCCTACACGGCGATGGTGAGGCGGCGAACCGCAATGCGGCCGACGAACGCAACATCTCACAGGTGGACACGAACATCTATAACTTGCTGCGCAACGCGCGCAGCCGGGGGTTTATGGTCTACGTTCCGCAGTCACCCGGCACGTTCTGGGGCGATGAGCAGATGTTCATGTCCGAGTTTTCGACCTGCCCGTTCCGGGCTCGCGTGACACAGCGGGTCGATTTATAACATTGGGCTATGAACTCACTTGCGAAGGTCTGGCAGCCAGTCGAGGTCTCTGCAACCGCCAAAGCTGATTTCGTGAATCCATATACCGATGTCACCGTCTGGATCGAGTGGCAGCAGGTGGGCGGCAACGGCACGCCGTTGCGTCGTCCGGCGTACTGGGACGGGGGAAACACGTGGCGCGTGCGTTTCGCGCCGCCAACAGCGGGGCAGTGGGTCGGGAAGTGGTTCTCTCAGCCGGCTGATGAAGGGCTGGTGGACGAGGCCACGATTGATGCGACGCCGTACGACTCGGCAGAACCCTTGCTGAATCGTGGTCTGCTGAGAATGTCGTCCGGTGGGCGCAGCGTCATCCACGCCGATGGTACATCGTGGCTGATGGTCGCCGACACGGCTTGGGCACTGCCTTGGCGGGCGACGGAGGCGCAGGCTGAAGCATACGCCGCCGACCGTCGGTCTAAGGGTTTCAACGCGGCCCTGCTGATGACCGTTCAACCTGACATGAAGGCCGTCGGGCCGCGCGACCGCACCGCGCTCGACGGCTTCGACGTCGGGTTCGAGGACTTGTCCGACGGTCACCTGAACCAGATGAACGTCAGCTACTTTCAGAACCTCGACCGGCTGATGGCGATCCTGCTGCGCCACGGAATCGTGCCGGTGTATCAGCCGGTGTTTCACGGCTACGGTTGGAAGGGACTCGACACTGCGGGTCGGGTCGTGGGGCCGGCTGAGTACGCGCGCTACTGTCGGTACCTCGTGGCGCGCTATGGAGCCAGCCCGGCGATCTGGCTGATTGGCGCTGATGGGCATGGCACCGAACCGGGCGTGTCGGCGGGCGGTCGCGAGGTGGAGCAGTGGGACTGCTACCGCCAGCCGACCGGCATGCATTACGCGCCGATGCACCATGCGAACATCAACCAGGGCGAGCGCTGGCTCGACTTTCAGTGGTGCCAGACGGGCCACCTTGGTGAACACCTGCCCGAGCGCGTCGCCGAGATGACGCGCAACCTTCCCACAAAGGCCGTTGCCAACGGAGAACCGACTTACGAGCGCATCGGCCATCCTGATCGCGGCGTCGGCTGGTGGCAGGGACACGAGGCATGGGCCAACCTGTGCGCCGGCGGCACGATGGGCGTGGTCTACGGCGCCGGCAGCCTCTGGCAGTGGCGGCTCACGCGCGACGAAGCGCACGCCGGCTGGTGCTGTGCCGAGCACGCCGACTGGCGTGACGCGCTGGCGTTCGAAGGGTCGAACTATGTCGGTATCGTCGGCAAGATCTTCGCAGGTCTGCCCTGCGCAGACATGCGAGAGGATTTCATCACGACGCTGCCCGCCGGCCGTGCGCTGGTGGTGCCGGGACGGCTGCTGGTGAAGTATCAGGAGTTCGGTGACGGCTTCGCGGTGCTGTTCGAGGACGTGCCGCGCAACTACCGCGTTCACGACCCGCGTACCGGCGAAGTGATCGGCCGAGGTCAACTCGGCACTGGTGCGCGTCCTCGCGTCGAGCTTGGCCGCGATCGCCAGCCGCGGGTTGTGGTGTTCTGTGATGAGTTTGCGGAATCTGATTGAATCTCATCGAAGTAAGTAAGGGCCAGTTGCCAGCCGATCAAAACTCACCTGCGGGCGACGAGCCCGCAATCAAGAGGGCTCCTCGGACTCCGTGGCGTTTCCGCCGAAGACGTCGGCCAATGCGAGCCACGCCGCATTCTCCGCTGATTGAAAGTCAAACTGGTCGGCGAACTCAATCGAAACCTGCTGCCGCAGCCCCGGCAGGATGCGCGGCGGCAGTTCACGCCGCAGGACGTACACCAATACTTCGTAGCGGGCCAGTGGGCTGCTGATCACAAGCGTCTTGGGGCGGATGAAATTCACGGCGTTGGCCAAGCCGGTCACCAGATGATCAAGCACGTGGTCCATCGCTGCGCGGTCCAGCTTCGGGGCGGCCAGCACCTCGCTTAGTCGGCGGTCACTCTTGGCACCGAAGCGGGCCAGTTGGCGCGTGCTGACGATGCGCTCCAAGCATCCTTCCTGCCCGCAGTAGCACCGGTCTGTGGCAACGGCCAAGCGTGTGTGCCCTAGCTCGTTCGCCGCGCTCACGCTGCCCCGGTGCGGCTTACCGTCGATCAAGAGCGACGCGCCCAGCCGCCCGTCATCCAGGCCCACCAGAAGCACGTCACCGCTGGGTCCGCCGTGCGTCAACAGCCAACGAAGGGCCAGCGCGTGCATGTCGTTGTGAAGGACGATCGGCGTGTCACCGGCCGCGTCGTAAAGCGGATCGAGTGGCACGGTGGTCGCTGACGATCGCAGCGACGAGCTGAACAGCAGTGCCCGCGCCTGGGGGTCAACCACGCCCGTAAAGCTGATGCCGATCGAGAAGACCGACGGGTCAACCTGGGCGCGAAGCACCGTCGCAGCGGTCTGGATCAACCGCGAATCGCGCGTCACTCGCTCGACATGTTCCGATCCGCAGGCAACGCCTCTGGCGTTGACCCGTGCAAGGCGAACAACTCCCGGTGCAATCGATAAACCCAGGAACGTTCGGCTTGCAGAGTCGATCTCGACCGGCACCTGCGGACGACCACGATCCGTGGTCGGTGGCGGAGCGGCATCGCGCACCAGCCCGCGGTCGATCAATGATGCGACTGCTTGACCCGTGAGCGTTGGGTGGACGCGGGTGAGCTGATGGATCTCCCGCCGACCGATGGGACCGCGCCGCCAGATGAGCGACGCGAACTGACGTTCGCGCTCGCCCATGGGTTCCACCGGCCGATGAGTATCATGCTGCATCTTCATTGCCATCGTCTCACAGGCCGAACGCAAAGCCAGTGAAGTTTATGCTTGCCATATAATACAACACGATGTATTTATTGTCTATCATGACTTCAGCCCATCGATCGCCGCAGCATTCCAAGCTACCGCATCGCGTCTTCAAGTCCGCGCACGACGCGAGTCGATCGGTGGCAGCGGAGATCGCGGCGCTCATTCGCGAGACGAACGCCTCCGGCCGCCCGTGCGTGCTTGGGCTTGCGACCGGCAGCACGCCAACGGGCGTCTACGGGGAGTTGATCCGCATGCACGTCGAAGAGGGGCTGTCGTTTCGGAACGTGATTACGTTCAACCTCGACGAGTACTACCCGATGCAGCCGGGCGCGGTGCAGAGTTACGTGCGGTTCATGCACGAGCACCTGTTCGACCACATCGACGTTCCGCCGGCATACATCAACCTTCCGGATGGTACTCTGGCGATCGAGAAGGTGCCGGCGTTCTGCGACGCGTATGAAGCCAAGATCGAGGCAGCGGGCGGGATCGACCTGCAGATCTTGGGCATCGGTCGCAGTGGGCACATCGGCTTCAACGAGCCCGGCAGTTCCGACGACAGCCGCACGCGCATCATCACGCTCGACAAGCTGACACGTCTTGATGCGGCCGGTGACTTCTTCGGTGAACAATACGTGCCGCGCCGCGCGATCACGATGGGTGTCGGCACCATTCTGCGGGCCCGGCGCGTCATTATGCTGGCTTTCGGTGAAGGCAAGGCCGGCGTGATCGCCAAAGCAATGGAAGGCCCGGTAACGCCGGCGGTCTCGGCGAGCTTCCTGCAGCGGCACCCGAATACGCTCGTGGTGCTCGATGACGCATCCAGCGCCAAATTGGCCTGTTACGCGCAGCCATGGACGTGTGGCCCGGTGAAGTGGGACGACCCGGAACTGGTGAAAAAGGCCGTCATCGCGCTGGCATTAGAGACCCGCAAGCCGATCCTGCACCTGACGGAGGAAGATTACAACGAAGGGGGCCTTCAAGACCTGCTGGCGCAGAAGGGTCGCGCCTACGATACGAACCTCAATGTCTTTCGCGCGCTGACCGCCACCGTCACCGGTTGGCCGGGCGGTAAGCCGGACCACGCCAAGCGACCCGGCGACATATCGCGGCCGGGTGATGACATCTTCCCCAAGCGCTGCCTGATCTTCAGCCCGCACCCCGACGATGACGTGATCAGCATGGGCGGCACCCTGATCCGGCTCGTGGACCACGGGCATGACGTGCACGTGGCCTACCAGACCAGCGGCAACATCGCCGTCTTCGATGCCGACGCGCTGCGCTTCGCCGACTTCGCGCGCGACTTCGCGCACCTCATCGGAGTGGGCACGGCACAAACCGATGCGATTGAGCAGCACATCGAAGAGTTCCTGCGCAACAAGCAGCCCGGACAGCTGGACAGCAAGGAGATCGCTGCGATCAAAGGCTTGATTCGGCGGGGTGAGGCACGGGCGGGCTGCCGTGAGTGCGGCGTGCCGATGGCCAACCTGCATTTCCTGGACATGCCGTTCTATGAGACCGGCGCCGTGAAGAAGAAGCCGATCGGCGAGCCGGACGTGCAACTGATCGTCGATCTGCTCGAGCAGTTGAAGCCGCACCAGATCTATGCCGCCGGCGACCTGTCCGACCCGCACGGCACGCACCGCGTGTGTCTGGACGCGATCGTGCGTGCGATCGCCCGCATCAAGCACCAGCCCTGGTTCGGAGACTGCCAGGTGTGGCTCTACCGCGGGGCGTGGCAGGAGTGGGAACCGGAACGTGTGGATATGGCGGTGCCGCTGTCGCCTGAGGAGGTCGAGCGGAAGCGGCTGGCGATCTTCCGACATCAGAGTCAAAAGGACCGGGCTATGTTTCCCGGGGCCGATCCGCGCGAGTTCTGGCAGCGAGCCGAAGACCGCAACCGCGAGACGGCGGTGCTGTACGACCGGCTGGGCTTGGCGCAATACGCGGCGATGGAAGGCTTCGTTCGTTGGACGGGGGCCAAATGAGGCAGTGGTCCACCCCAGCCACCGATCGCGCCGTCATCCTCGCACGCGGGCTGGGTACGCGTATGCGCAAGCAGGATAACAGCAGCACGCTCGACGACCGCCAATCCAAGGTGGCCGACAGCGGGGTGAAGGCGCTCATCCCGATCAAACGTCCATTCCTGGATTACATCCTCAGCGTCCTCGCCGAGGCCGGCTTCAAGCGGATCTGTCTCGTAATTGGGCCCGAGCATGACGATCTGCGTCGCTACTACGGGCAGGAACTGAAGACGGATCGGTTATCGATTGACTTCGCCGTGCAGGAACAACCCCTGGGCACGGCCAACGCCGTGGCGGCGGTGGAAGCGTGGAGCGGCGGTGAACCGTTCGTGATGCTCAACAGTGACAATTACTATCCGCTGATCGCGCTGGCCGCGCTGCGACAATCGCCCGCGCCGGCCGTGGCACTGTTCGAGCGCACGGCCATGCTGAAGGGCAGCAACATCCCGCCCGAGCGCATCCAATCCTTCGCGGTAGGGCAGCACCAGAGCGGGCGCCTGCTGCGCATCGTGGAGAAGCCGTCGGACGCGGTGCTGCGCGCGTTCGGTGCCGACGTCTACCTGTCGATGAACCTGTGGCTTTTCGACGCGTGCATTTTCGACGCCTGCCGAGCTATCCCCAAGAGCACGCGCGGCGAGTACGAGATCACCGATGCGGTGCAGTGGTGTATCGACCATGACGCAGAATTTACGGCCTGCCTCGTCAACGCGCCCGTGCTGGACCTCTCAAGCCGGGCAGACATCGGCCCGGTAACCGATCGGCTCGAAGGCGTGGAGGTGTGCCTGTGACCGCACCGCTCGCCACTTCGACCGTAGGCGCAACGTTGGACGCGCTCCTGCGAAGTGATTTCGCCATCGAACGATTAACGCGCGCGGGAATGAGCGCCCCGGAGGCCGTTGCAAAGGCGGATCGCTTTGCGAGCGCCGCTATGGCGTTGATCGCAGCGGGCCAACCACGTGATGCCGCGGCCGTGGCGGTGTTTGTTCCGGGTCGCATTGAAGTCTTGGGAAAGCACACCGATTACTGCGGTGGGCGGTCGCTGGTCTGCACGGTGGAACGCGGCATGTGTTTCGTTGCGATTCCGCGCTTTGACAACGCTATCCGATTCGCTGCGATAGACTTGAACGATACGGCGGTAACGGCCCTCGATCCCGCACTTCAGCCGGCAGTCGGACATTGGTCAAACTATCCTGCTACGGTAGCCCGCCGAGTGGCACGCAATTTTGCCACCGCCACAACGGGCGCGGACATAGCGATGAGCAGCGATTTGCCGCCCGCCTCTGGACTGTCCAGTTCCAGCGCGATGATCGTCGGTTGCTTCCTCGTGCTGGCACGGATCAACGGCTTATCGCAGAATCCGACTCTGCAGCGCAACATCAAAACGCGCGAAGACTTGGCGGGATACTTGGGCTGCATCGAAAATGGTGAGAGCTTCCGCGACTTCGCAGGCGACCGCGGCGTCGGAACGTTCGGTGGCAGTCAAGATCACACCGCCATCCTCTGCAGCAAACCCGGCAAGCTCAGCGTGTACTCATTCTGTCCGGTGTCGCACGAGCGTGATGTCGACCTGCCGACCAGTCTCAACTTCCTGATCGCCGACACGGGCATTGTCGCCGAAAAAACCGGTGCTGCGCTGGAGAAGTACAACCGCGTTTCGCTTCGTGCGCGTCGGCTGGTTGGGCTTTGGAACGAATCGCGCGCGGGATCGGCGCGATGCCTACGCGAGGCGGTTACCGCTACCCCTCAGGCGGCGGCTGAGTTGCAAGAGCTCGCCCGTCGCGCTGCCGTGGATATGGATCTGGTGGAGCGTCTGGAGCAATTTTTGGTCGAATCGGCCCGGTTGATTCCCGCTGCCGCTGACGCGATCGCACGCAATGAACTTGACGCATTGGGCCCTGTTGTCGACGAAAGCCAGCATCTGGCCGAGACGCAACTGCAAAATCAGGTTCAGGAGACGATCGAATTACAGCGGCTATTGCGAGAGACAGGCGCAGTTGCCGCCAGCGCATTCGGCGCGGGGTTTGGCGGAAGCGTCTGGGGACTTTTCCGCGAGAGCGACGTCGGCGCCGCTCGTGAGCGGTTGAAAGATCATCGCACGTTCATCACCCGGCCCGGTTGCGCCGCCTTCGAGCTGTAGCCGTTCACCAGATACAGAAAGTGTGCAGCTTCCCGATGGGCAACGTGCTGTCATCGGATCGACTACGGGTTCAAAGTTTCGGCAGTACGATCAGTGGTGGGGTGCCGTCGGGGTCTGACGACGGCTCGATGGATATCGCGGTGGTCGGTTCGGGGGAGACCGTGCGCACGTCTTCCAGGTTCTGGTGATCCACAACCATTCCGTCGTCGAGCACGTCACGCGGTTGCGTGCGCAGCTTGTGAAACAGCCGACGCAGATCGCCGATGCCGCCAATCGTGAACCAGACGGTGGTCAGCAGGCCGATCCCGATCGGCAGGTAGATGTTGTTCACCACCACCCAGCGCCACCAGGCACGGTCGCTCCATGGGCTGACGAGGTTGATCGCGGTGACGATGATGAACGCGGCGAACAGTGTCATCGTCCACGTGAACAATGCGCCGGACAGGAACCGATCGCCGCGGCTGAAGTTCTCGTCGATCCCCAGCAGCAGGCGCTTCCAGTTGGCCAGTGGCTTGTCCTCCAGCGGCCGTTGGGTTTCATCCTCCCGAACCGAGTAGGGGCCGCGGTGCAGCATGCGCTGCATGTTGAACGGCTGACTGCAGGTCGACAGCGACACGACGATGAACACCGCGATCGCCGCCAGCATCGAGATGAACATCATCGTGGTGCCGTTCAACGGCCAGCCGGGCACCAGCATCGGAACGAGGATGCCCGCGACAGCCAGGCCCGACCCGACGATCATCGCCGACCACGCGCCCGCCGTCGTTGCGCGGCGCCAATAGAGGCCACCGATGATCACCGCGCCGCTTCCGCCCAGGAAGATCGCTCCGGTGATGTTGAAGAACATGAAGACGTAATCGGTCTGCGGAAAGACCAGCCCGAAGGTGAAGGCGAAGATCGCCACACCGATGATCGCCAGGCGCAGCAGCAGCAGGTGTTGCCGTGGGCGCAGCGGCGTCTTGCGGAAGGGCAGGATGACGTCCTGCACGAAGATGCTGCCCCAGGAATGCAGGTAGGTCGCATCGGTCGAGACCATGAGGAACAGCATGATCAGCGCGAAGCATCCCTTGATGCCCCACGGCAGGAACTCGCCGATCGCCACGGGCACGGTCATCTGGGTCGCGATCTGTTGCCCCTCAGCCGTTCCGATGGCGGCGAGTTTCGCCTGTGCGGTTGCCGCCGAGCCGGCAAAGTCGGGGTGATGCATGAACGTGATGGCGGCCAGCCCCAGCAGCGTGAACATCAGCCCCTGCGAGAACGTGCGCCAGCCACCGATGATCTTGCCCATCTTGGCCTCGTGCGCGTTCAACGCCGACGCGTTGTAGCCCGAGTTGCCCTGCCAACTCATGTAGGTGTAGACCGAGCTGAAAATGCTGATCAGAACGTACCAGATGTTAAAGTCGCTGATCTTGTGCGTGTCGAACGGGTTCAAGATCGACTTACCTGGCTCGCGCTGTGTGGCCGCCTCGAACATCTGGTTCATGCTGAAGACGTACAGCACCGCAAACGCGACGACCAAGAACAACACGCCGCACACGAGGCCCTGCAGGAAGTCCGTCACCATGACCTGCAGTTGCCCGCCGTTTAATACGAAGTACAGTCCGATGGAGAGGAAGACTGCCATCAGGATGGCCAGCATGGGCACTGCAAATCCGGCGACGTCGACCGACGTTGGCAAGCCACAGAAGTGAATGAAGAACCGTGCACCCACGATGGGGAAGATGCCGTAGTTGACGACGCCTGCGATGAACGCCAGCGCCCCCATGAAGATGCGGAGCCGCCGCGAATAGCGGACTTCAAAGAACTGGGCCATCGTCATCGCGCGCGTCTCGCGAAAGCGATAGATGACGAAGCCGAAGAGCGCGATCAGCAGCCCGACCGGCGCCGCCAGTTGGCTCCACCAGTGCACCGCGGTGCCGGCTTGGTAGAACATCTCGAAGGCACCGATCGCCGTGATCAACCCCATCGCCGCCATACCGTCGGCGACGCTGACGAGGTATCGGCCGGCGCTGCGTCCCGCGGCCAAGAAGTCGCTGACGCCGCGCATGTACCGCCGCACGTAGCCCGCCACCATGATCAGCAACAGCAGCGGGACGACGAGGATGACCCAATCGATCGTGGACATGACGAACCTGCAACTTGTTCAACGCATCATGCGCACGCACGCCGCAACCCGACTGGGGTAGCGGCGCGCGTGGTGTAGCGTTAGGGCCCACCGGCAAAAGCGGCAGCGATATCAGAATTCGCCAGGCGCGTTAGCGAGCCCGGTGGCCACGGCGGAGCAGGCCGGCGGCGGCGACGCCCATCAGGCCCAGCGCTGCCGGCTCGGGTACCACCGCGAGCGTGTACGCCCCTTCAGAGATGTAGTCACCCGAACCGTCGGTCGAGTAGAACGCGGGCGTGAACGACGCCGGGAACAGCAGGCCGGTATAGCCGCCCGTCGAGGCGTCGGCCTGAGTGGCCGTCAACGGAATGGCGATCTCCTGCATGGTGGTTTCAGTGAAGTACGGCGCGGCGGCGTAAGTGGCGCCCGCAACGGTGCCGCCCGAGTTGAAACTGGCCGCCGTCTGCGTGAACGGGAAATCGTTCTGGAAGCCAGCATTCGATCCGATGGGGTTGCCGAAGATGCTGAACCCCGTCGATGCATTGTTGTCGCTGTCAATTCCGATGAACGTTCCCGCGCCGCTCTGCGGGTTTACCGGTGTGGCGAACGTCAGCAGGATGTACAAGTTCGTCGCGTCGTTCGCCAGCTTCACGCTCGCGAGGTCGATCGGCACCCCAGAGTTGACGCTCGTGCTCGAGTACACGGGCACGTCGGCCCAATCGCTGAAGTCGCCGTCGGATGAGATCGTCTTGTAGAAACCGGCCGAGGCCGGCAGGGTGGCGCATAGCAGCAGTCCGGCCCCGAGACACAGGACGCGTCCGACATTCATCGTGCTCGACATACATTCTCTCCCTGAAAATGTGCGGAAGCCGCGATCGCGCGGCCCACGCGAGTGAAGTGCGGTTGTTAGCGTTCCACTAAAGTTGGCTTCAATTGAATCTGCGAGAAGAACGGCGTCGCACCAGGCAACGTCGGTTCGATCGCGTGAAACGCGGCCTGACGGCCGACCTCGTCGAACGGCATGGCGACCGCAGGCAGTGGCTCAGTGGTGCGGTCGGCCAGCGTGTTGTCGATGCTGATGAACGCGATGCCCTCTGGCACGGCGTTACCGGATTCCTTGGCGGCGGCCATCGCACCGATCGCCTTCGAATCGCTCGCGCCAACGACGCCGTCGACCGCCACGCCGGCCATGAGCAACTGGCGCATCATTGCACGGCCGGCCTCGCTGTCGACGATGTGCGACCCCTCGATCGCCAGCGCCTTGTCGAACGCGATGCCCGCCTCGGCCAATGCCCGCTTGTAACCTGAAAGGCGGGCGCCAAAGCCCCAGTATGCATCCACCGGCCCGTTCAGCAGCGCGACGCGCCGGCGACCGTGGTCCAGCATGTACTTCGTCGCGAGATAGCCGGCGTGTTCCTGATCGATGAAGACACAATTGCCGTCGTCAACCGGTTCGTTGATCGACCATACCGTCCAGCCAAGCCTTCCCAGTTCGTTGCGCAGCGCCGGGCTGAACGACGGCTCGATCATGAGGGCCGGCCCGGCTTCGGTGGTATCCAGAAAGCGGCGCGTGTCGGTGTCAATTTCGCCGGCGTTGGCGCTGCGCAGCACGAGCGCTTGCCCAGCGGTGCCGAGCGCAGATTGGATGCCGCGCATCATGCGAAGCAGTACCTCGCGGGCATCGCCACCCAAGCTGGCGGTATGACTGGAGACGAAGACCGGCACTTGCGTCGCAGCCTGTCGAGCGACTTCGTTCAGGATGGGTCGCGGCCCGATTCGTCGTTCGGCCACAAACGTGCCTTTGCCCTGCTTCCGGTAGACATAGCCATCGCGAACGAGGTCCTGCAGCGAACGCACCAGTGTCGGGCGCGACACCCTGAATCGTTGCACGAGTTCCGCTTCCGATGGCACCACCGTGCCCGCAGCCCAGCGACCGTTCTCAATTTCTTCGATCAGGCTACGTTTCACCCGCTCGTATTTAGGCAGTTCCACTGTGGGCATTTTGAAACTTTACAAGTGCGTAGTTGTATTAGCAAGTACAATCTTGTGATTCTAAATGTTTATCGAAGTGCCGTCATAGCATGCTTGTCTTAAGATTTAGCCGTTGAAGCCCAAAAAATGGTCGGTCTCGGCTAATCCTTGAGGTCGACACTCGGAAAAGATTAGGGAAAAGATTTGACACTTGGCTTATCAAGGTGCACACTCACTTGTCAACCTGCCGCCTTGTTCTTCGGAGATTCAACATGTCACGCAAGACGCGTCTCGGCTTCACGCTGGTCGAACTGCTGGTCGTTATCGGGATCATCGCGCTGCTGATCAGTATGCTGTTGCCGGCGCTCAACGGTGCCAGGCGCTCGGCGGCCATGGTGAAATGTGCATCAAACATGCGGCAGATCGGACTGGCCCTACAGCAATATGGCCTGCGCGACGGCGACCGCAATCCCGCGTCGTACTACAACCCTCAGTCGTACGACTTGAACCGCAACGGCTCGGTTGAAGCCGGCGAGATTGGGCTGGTCGTCTACTGGCACCAGCGCATCCTTATCGACAAACTCGTGCCTGGCTTCGAAAGCCCGCAGGGAAGCGTGTTCCTCTGCCCGACGGACGAGGATCCGTTTCGCCCCTTCACATTTGCGACCGAGGTTGACCTGTTCAACACGAGTTACGGCATTAACAACTTCATGACGATCTACGACGGCGCCCCTTGGTCGCCTACCGGGTACGGCGTCGACGACATCAGTGGTCATTCGTGGCCAAAGCGGTCGCAGGTGCGCAACAGCTCAACGAAACTGCTGGTCGGTGAAGTGCACAGCACGATCTTGTTCAGCCCGTGGTCTCCCAACACATTCACGGCTGCCAATAGCGACCAGGTCGAGTGGCCGCGCCACGGTAAGTCGGGAAGCAGGGGCCGGCTAAACGTGCTGTTCGCGGACGGTCACGTGACCGCGGTTGAGCAGGGCAAGGACATCGCCGGTTTGACCACCAACGACATCACTGGTCTCGATTTCGGATTCGGCCCGCAGGTCACTGCCAAGGCTGAACTGCAGTGGTACGTGAACAAGTAGCCGTCGTCGCCCTCGTCCGCCGTCGATCATCTTCCGACACACGGCCCACCGCCTCCAAGGAGCATCAACCATGCGCTTCCGCAGCTTCGCCGCCAATATCACCACCGGCCTCATTCTGACCCTTACCGCATCATCGTTGGCCGAATTGCATGCCGATCCAAAGGGCGATACGAACGACCCCACCCGTGATGTGACGTCAATCGAGACGACCGAATCGGACGGCCGTCTCACCGTCAAGGTTACTGCAACCGGTGAGGGCGACTTCGGCACCTACCTGATCTTCTTCGACACCGACACGAAGGCCACCACAGGCTTCCAGCCACCGGCCGAGCCGAAGTTTGGGTTCGAGATGCTCGTGAGCGGCGACCAGTTGCTCTCGCACAATGGTGACACGCGCGACGTGTGGGCTTGGGAGCCCGTGTCGGCGGTACAGCGACAGGTCGATGGAAACACGCTCGTCGTGACGATGGACTCGAGTTCGCTCCGGAGCAAGTCTGTAGATCTGGCCGTCTGGGCGATGAGCGCCGATTGGATGAACCGCCTGGACAAGGCCCCCGATACCAAGCCGATCCGCGTGACGCTGAACCCGAACGCAGCCCCCGCGACCAAGCCCACAGCCGAGATGGCGGCGCCGAAGGAGAATCGGCACTTGTCGGCACGCGCACGCGTGAAGGCTGCGGCCAGCTACTACTGCTACTACGGCTCGGGCAAGGTCGAGGAACTGTCACACTACGACGTGGTGGTGCTCCACTCGCCGCAGATGAAGCCGGCCGACATCAAACGGCTGAACGACGCCGGCGTCGTCACGGTCGGCTATATCAGCGTGGGAGAATCGGAACCGCCCAAGCCGCTAGAGGGCGATGGCACCGGGCCCGGCGGGTTCGCCAGCTTCTACTTCGATAAGGATAGCGACAACAAGCCGGACATGAACCCGATCTGGCTCAGCTACTATACGAACGCGAACGACCCCAAGTGGCGCGAGGACCGCGTCCGAGAGGCCCGCCGTCTGGTGAACGAAGATGGCTACCACGGCATCTTCCTCGACACGATCGACACCGCGATGGCCAATCCGGAAACTGCCCCTGGCATGGTGCAGCTCGTGCAGGAATTGCGGGCGGCGCTGCCGGATGCGCCGATCGTGCTGAACCAGGGCTTCCCGCTCCTGCCTCTGCTGGCGCCGATCGCCGACGCGCTGATGCTGGAGAGCTATACTGCCACGTACGACTTCGACAGCAAAACGTACATGATGAACTACCCGCAGTCGATCGATCACCACCTCTCGCGCACCCAGCGCGAGATCCTGCCCGTGCTCGAGAAGCACCCGCTGAAGGTGTTCGTGCTCGACTACGCGCCTGAGCACGAGGTCGAGCGCATCCAAGAGGCTGCCAACCGCGCCGCGACGTTCGGCTTCCTATTCGCGGCGGCGCCGATCAGCCTCGATTCGGTGTATGCCAACAATATCGTGGGCAAGCCCGACCGGAAGTGGCTCAAGAAGATGACGACCCCGGAACTGCTGGCGCTCAAGCTGTCGCAGACGGCCAACGGGTTCCCGGTCGGTACGTCGATCAAGCCGTCCAGCGCATATGCGGGTTACAAGATCGATCCGATCGTCGATGGCGTGACGGATCGCACGACGCTGCATTGGTCAAAGGCCGCTTGGGCCTCGGCCGAAGATGAGGAGCCGGCTTGGATCGAATTTCAACTGCCCGAGCCACGCAAGGGCGGCGCGCTGCACATCGATTGGGAACCGTCGCACCCTTCCCGCGCCTTCACGGTGCAAGTGAAGCAGGGAGCCGATTCGACTTGGCGCGATACAAAGCGTACGACCGAAAACGACGCACGGGTGACAAAGGTCGAGTTGCCGAGCGAGCCGTACCAAGCGATCCGCATTCATCAGGAGCCGGGCGAAGGCAGCACCAACCGTCCCAATCTGATGTGGATTGCGCAGGTCTTCCTGAACTAGTCGTCCGACAGCGCTAAAGTAGATAGCAGTTCGACCCACACTCGGCGGGAGCAAGGTTTCCATGATACGCATCGCAGCAATTGGTTTGGGCGTTCGCGCCGCGTCGATGTTGTCGACGTTCATGCACGAAGATGCGACCGTCGCGCTCGCCGCCGTTGCCGATCCGGCTCCGGAAATGGTTCGGCAACAACTTAAGGGTCAGAAGGTGCCGTTCGACGGCACGCGGTTCTTCGATACCGCAGATGAGTTGCTTGAACACGCCGACGAGTTCGATGGCATCGTGATCGGAACGCGCTGCAACCTCCATACACCGCTCGCGATCAAGGTGGCGCCGACGGGGCTGCCGCTGTACCTCGAGAAGCCGGTGGGCATCGATTCCGAACAGCTTCAATCGCTGCATGACGCGTTCGTCGGCCGCGAGACGAGCGTGGTCGTCTCGTTTCCGCTGCGCATCACGCCGTTGATGACTCGGGTGATGAACATCGTCCATTCCGGCCGACTGGGCATTGTGAACCAGGTGCAGGCGTTCAACTACGTGCCGTACGGCGGCGTCTACTTTGGCAAGTGGTACCGCGACTACGACGTCACCGGTGGCCTATGGCTGCAGAAGGCGACGCACGACTTCGATTACATCAACCGCCTCGTGGGCGCCGCCCCGGTCGCCGTGGCCACGATGGGCACACGGCGCATTTACGGTGGGCACATGCCCGCCAACCTGCGCTGCTCGGCGTGCGACCGCGTCGATGCCTGCCCGGAAAGCCCGAAGAACATCAGTGCTCGTGGTGATGACGGCGGCATGGGCCGCGACGATCACGAATGCGCCTTCAGCGACTCGATCCGCCACCACGACGCGGCCTCGGCGCTCATTTCGTACGCCAACGGCGTGCACGCGTCGTACGCGCACAACTTCGTCACGCGTCGATCGGCCGGCTGGCGCGGCGCGCGCATCACGGGCTACAAGGCGACGCTCGAGTTCGAGTGGCACACGGAGACGATCCGCGTCACCGAACATCACGACAGCGCCGTCGACACGATCAAGGTCGAAGTCCCAAGCGGTCACCACGGCGGCGACACCGTGCTGGCGCAAAACTTCCTGGACGTGATCAAGGGCCGCGACGTCTCACACGCCACCCTCGCCGATGGCATCCTCAGCGCCGCCATGTGCGTTGCCGCCCGGACGAGCGAGGAGCGCGGGACATTCGAACGCGTCGTGCTCCCTGCGAGCCGAAACCTGGCCAGTCCGATCACCGCATAGAAGTGGCGGGCTGAAGAGCCAGACCTTCTGCGTGGTCATGCGGCCGCGCAGCGCCGGTCGTCTACTCAAGAGGATCGCTTGCAACCCATCGCGAAGCCCAATCTCCGCGCACGGAAACTAGGAAATTGCCACCCGCTGATGAGCAGGAAAATCTCGTCAAATTGGTGGGTGTTTCGAAACGGCGTTCAGAATGAAAGCCCTTGGCGAGTCGTAACTTCAGTGGAGCTATGGGGATTTGAACCCCAAATTCAACCATGCCATGGTCGCGTGATCCCATTTCACTATAGCCCCGGGATTCTGCTGCCACGCCGTTGCCGGTGTGGAGCACATACTTTATAGCGGATGACCGGCAAGTCAAGCCGTGTTCATGCATCATCAGCAGTAGCGGGCTCCGCCGCGGCTACATCGGGCGGTTGACGACGAAGTCGGCCATCACGTCCATCGTCTGCAGCGCATCGGTTCGCGGCAGAATGGCAACCGTGTTGCGGGCCTTGTCGACTAATTGGCGGGCGCGGTTGACGGCGAAGTTGATCGAGTTGGACGGCAGGATCAGGTTGCGGATCTGCTCAGCCTTGTCGGGGTCGTTCCCGGTCAGCAGGGAGCGCAACAGGGAACGGTGCTCGGCCGGCGCGGTGCGCATGAAGTGGATCAACGGCAGCGTCATCTTGCCCTTGGCGACGTCGATGCCGAGCGTCTTCCCGACCACGCCGGTGTCGCCGACGATGTCCAAGACATCGTCCTGAATCTGGAACGCCATGCCGAGGGACAGGCCGTACGTCTCGAGCGCGGCGGTGTGCTCGGCGGGCGCGTTGTTGATCCACGCGCCCAAGTGACAGCAGGCGGCGCACAGACTGGCGGTCTTGCGGGTAATGATGCGGAGGTAGGTGTCCTCGTCCAGATCGTAGTTGCCGCGATTGTCGATCTGCAGCAGTTCGCCCTCCGCCAGTTGGTTCGTCGTGCGGCCGATCAGGCGGCTGGCGTACTGGCTTTGCAGGCTGCTGCAGAGGTGGAAGCTGTGACTGATCAGGAAGTCGCCCAGCAGCACTGCAGCCTCATTGCCGCGCAGGTGGTTGATGGTGGCGCCCTTGCGGCGAAGCTCGGCTTCGTCCAACACGTCGTCGTGGACCAGCGTGGCCATGTGAACCATCTCGACGACAGTCGCGAGGGTCGTGTGGGCGTCGGTCAGCCCACCAGTTGCCTTGCCGGCCAGCAGCACGAGCGACGGCCGCAACATCTTCCCACGAAAACGGCTGACGTGCTTCACGAGCGTGTTCACGCAGCGCAGGTCGCTGGAGAGCTCGTCGTGAAAGCGTTGTTCGACCGCCTTCAGGTGTGGGCCGATGGATTCGGTGATGCTAGCCAAGGCGTCGGTCATGCGTCCTCCCGATAGTCGAGTATAAGGCAGACCGCGCGACGTTGCGATTCGCTGCGATAGTTTTTGAAAGGACTGAAATTGCCGACGGTTACGGCGTAACGCCAGTAAGCCAAACGGCGTACAATCGGACGCGATGCTACAGGTCTATCTCGATAACAACGCCACCACGCGGCCCGCGCCGGAAGCGATCGACGCGATGCTGCCTTTCCTACGCGAAGGCTACGGTAACCCATCCAGTGTTCACCGCTTTGGGCAATTGGCCCGGCAGGCGGTCGACCAGGCGCGAGGCCAGGTCGCGAAGCTTATCGGCGCAACCGATGCGTCGCTCCTGTTTACCGGCGGTGGCACAGAATCCATAAACACTGCAGTGCGCGGCGTGCTGCGATCGCGCGCACCGCGCAACCGTGTCGTCATCAGTGCCGTCGAACATTCCGCGACGCGGGAACTGTGCCAGCAACTGGCGAAGGAAGGTGCGGAGATCGTCACGATCGCGGTCGCGCGCGATGGTTCACTGGACTTGGATGAGTTGCGCAGCGCCATCACCGAGCAGACGGCCATCGTCTCCATTATGTGGGCCAACAATGAGACTGGCGTCATCTTTCCGGTGAAGGAGATCGCCGAGATCTGCCGGGCTGCGAAGGTGGCGTTTCATTGCGACGCGACGCAGGCCATCGGTAAGGTGCCTGTGGACGTGATGGACGCCGGCGTCGATCTGATGAGCTTCGCGTCGCACAAGTTCCACGGCCCCAAGGGAATCGGCGCGTTGTATGTGCGAAAGGGCCTGCGCGTCGCGCCGTTGCTGATCGGCGGGCCACAGGAACGAGGGCGGCGGGGCGGCACGGAGAACGTGCCGGGCATCGTCGGAATGGGCGTGGCTGCGGAAGTGGCGCAGACTGCGATGGAGGAGATGCCACGGGTGGCGACGCTGCGCGACCGGCTGGAACGAGAAGTGCTGGCGAGCATTGCAGAGTCAGCGGTGAACGGCCGCATTGACCTGCGCGTGCCGAACACGACGAACATCGGCTTCCACCGGCTTGAAGCGGAGGCCATCCTGCTGTTGCTGAGCGAACAGGGCATCTACGCCAGCGCGGGCTCGGCCTGCAGCAGTGGAAGCCTGGAACCATCGCCAGTGTTGCTGGCGATGGGTATTGATCCAAGGTACGCCCACGGGTCGATCCGCTTCAGCCTATCGAAGTTCACGACGGACGAGGAGATCGATCGCACGCTGGCGGTGTTGCCAGAGGTCATCGGCCGACTCCGGCGGGTACTGCCCGTCGCGGTATGACGCTGACACGCGGTACGGCAATTCTTGCCATTTCACCCTGACCCCCCGACACTCCTGCCGACCATGTTGAACGCTTTTGGTGGACCTGAACTGGTGGGGACGTTGCTGCTGATCGGCGCGGCGATGCTGATCTACGCGGTGGCGTGGTCGGCGATCGACCTGGTGACCGATGATGCGGTTTCGCCCGGCTGGCTCGCGGTCGGCAGTTCGCTACCGCTAGCGGCGGTGGCGTGGGCGGGGGCGCTGTTGGGGCAGGCGGACTTCGTAATGGCGGTGGTGCTCGGAACGTCGATCGCGGGGCTGGCGATCATTGTCGGCACGGTGCTCACGGGGCCTTCGGAACTGGAACTACCGCCGTCGTCGCGTGCGTGGCCGTTACTGCTGCCGGTGGTATTGCTCTTGTTGATGATGGGCTTCGGCGCCCGCATTGGCCTACAGGAGGCCGCGATGCTCGCGGTGCTGGGGGCGGCGGTGGGAGCCGTGTGGCGCGCAGGTGACGCGTCGCCTACGTTGTTGACCGATGCGGACGTCGTCCCCGTCACCACCGCCCGCAGGCGGCTGGATGTTCTCGTTGTACTGCAGGCACTGCTCACGCTGCTGCTGGCCGTGGTGGCGGGGTGGCTGGCGGTGCGCGGGGCGCTCGACCTGTCTGCCGCCAGACGCGGGCTATCGCCGGGCGTCGTGGGCATTACGCTGATCTCGGCGATGCTGATGCTCCCCAGCGTGGGGAAGGCGACGTTCCTGAGCCAGACAAACCGCGCGGGCATCGCGATCGGCGCGCAGGTGGGTGCGGTACTGATCGCGCTCACGTTCATTCTGCCGGTCGCCGTCGTCGTCTGGTACGTGCGAACGGTAGCGCTGACCGATGCGGGCGCTGTCGATCCCTTCGAGATGGACAGGGTCGTGGCCATGCCGTTTGCGATCGGTTTTTGGCGGGTCGAGACGACCGTTCTGCTGGCGCTCGCGCTCCCGTTGCTACCCGTGGCTGCGCGACGGTGGAAGCCGGGCCGCACGGAAGGGCTCGTGTTGATCTGCGGGTACGTCTATTACCTTCTACTGATCACGCGCGCAAGCAATCGCTGGCATTAAACCGGTGTGGTACATTGATCGTCCTCCGGAACGAATGGATCGTTCTTGGTTTATCAGATAATGCGGAAAGGCAGCACATGGCACGGGTCGCGTTGATCGTTTGGGGCGGATGGGACGGACACCAACCGAAGCAGGTCGCCGAGATTTTCGAGCGCGTCCTGAAGCAGGATGGCTTCACAGTCGAAATGTCGGACACGCTCGACGCGTTTAAGAACGTCGGCAGCATGAACGACCTTAGGCTGATCGTGCCGGTCTGGACGATGGGTAAGCTTGCCAACGAGCAGGGCGAGCCGGTCTTTAAGGCCGTGCGTGAAAACGGCGTGGGCATCGCCGGTTGCCATGGTGGCATGTGTGACTCGTTCCGCGAGAACACCGAGTGGCAGTTCATGACCGGTGGCCAGTGGGTCAGCCACCCCGGCAACGACGGCACCAAGTACCGCGTGAAGGTGCTGAACACCGGCAACGAAATCACGCAGGGCATCGGGGACTTCGACGTCTCCAGCGAACAATACTACATGCACGTCGACCCGGCGGCGCGCGTGCTGGCGACCACGGAAATGCCCGTGGCGGACGGCCCGCACGTGCCGAACGGGAAGTTCGACATGCCGGTCGTCTGGACGAAGTACTACGGCAAGGGCAAGGTCTTCTACAACTCGCTAGGCCATCAAGCGAACATCGTCGAGGCCGAGCCCTGCCTCACCCTCATGCGGCGTGGCTTCAACTGGGCCGCGAAGTAGCGCGGCGGCTACTCGCGTGAGGCTACATGACCGATGCACCAGCACCAGCACGATCGCGCCGACCCTGGCGACGGGGACGAAAGATCGCGCTGGCGCTGTTGACCGTTTACGCCCTCACCATGTTGTTCGGATGCCCCGCCGATCGGTTGTTGCTCTATCCTCGGCCGTCGGCGGAGTCGGTCTTCGATGCCTCGCCGCGTATGGTTGATTTCAACGGCGGCACGCTTGAGGTTTTCGTTGCGCGCTCGCCGGGCACCACGCGCAGCGAACCCGTTGCGTTCATGCTGGAGTTCACCGGCAACGCCACGCGCGCCGAAGACATCGCCGGTTGGGTCGCCTCGCGCTGGGGCGAGCGACCTGTGGAAACGTGGGTGATGAACTACCCCGGCTATGGTCGCAGCACGGGCGACGCGCGCCTGGCAGCCCTGGGGCCGGCGGCGCTGGCGACGTATGACGAACTGGCCAAGCTGGCCGCGGGCCGACCGATCGTGCTGGCTGGCAACAGCATGGGCAGCGCGGTGGCGCTACACGTCGCCACCCAGCGCCCGGTCGCCGGCTTAATCTTGCAGAATCCACCTCCACTGCGGCAGATCGTCCTGCGCGACCACGGCTGGTGGAACCTGTGGCTGCTCGCCGGCCCGGTCGCTCTGAGCATCCCCGCTAGCCTCGATTCCGTCGCCCAAGCTCGCCAGGTGACGGTCCCTGCGATCTTCATCATGTCCGATTCAGATGAACTCGTTCGCCCCGCGCTGCAGCGGAAGATCCTCGAGGCTTACGCCGGTCCTCGACGCGTGATCACACTGGTTGGCAAAGGTCACAACGATTCCTTGGACCGACCGATGGAACTGAGAGAATTTGGTGAAGCATTAGACTGGCTCCTGTCCCGATCAATCGCGCCCGAACAACAAGAATAGCGCACATCCGTCAGCGGAGCGCGCGCCTTAGCGATCGATACTTCCACCCCGGAAACATGCCTCCCAAGATCATCATTTTCGATCTCGGCCGCGTCTTGATCCGCATTTGCGATAGCTGGCAACATGCCTGTGCGGTCGCAGGCATCTCAGCGCCCACGGGTGAAATGGATTCGACGCGCGATGCCGCCTTGCTGAACTTGGTGAAACTGAACGAGGTCGATGCTATCGATCATCAGCAGTTCTGCGATCGGGTCGCGCCGCTGTTGGACCTGACGCCGTCGCAGATCGCGCGACTGTCGGACGCATACTTGCTCGGCCCGTACCCTGGCGTGCGCGAGCTGCTCGCACAGTTGAGGTCCGCTGGCCACATGACCGCGTGCCTCAGCAACACGAACACCAACCATTGGCGGCTGATGAACGACGTCGCGAATCCCAACGCGCTGCCTCTGGATCAACTCGACTACCGCTTCGCAAGCCAGCTGATGAGACTGCGGAAGCCCGACGACGCGATCTATGCGGCTGTCGAACAGGAAACGGGCTGCCGCGGCGATGAGATCGTGTTCTTCGACGACCTCCCCCACAACGTGGCGGCCGCCCAGCGGCGGGGCTGGCGAGCGTTTCAGATCGCGATCGATTCGGACCCCATCCAGCAGGTGCGAACGCACCTCCGAATAATCGGCCTGCTCGCCACGTGAACTAGGCCGCTGGCCCGAGCGGTATTTGCCGGAGACTTCACCGGCCGGAGGCTCGGGTCACGCAGGAGCAACCGAACGCTCGAGATCAATAAACCATCGCGAGCGCATCCGCGTTTTCGCGGACGATCGGGTGGTAGAGCGTGTCGCGTTCCACGGGCACCCGGCCGGCCTCGCGGATGAGGCGTTGGATGTCCGAAACGTGCAGTTCCTGGTGCGTCGTACCGCGGTCGCCTTCGCGTTTGGTGATGTCATACCAGACCACGGTTCCGTCGAGGTCGTCGCAGCCCCAGTCGAGCGCGATCTGCGACAGGCCGATGCCCTGCATGATCCAAAATGCCTTCACGTGCGGGATGTTGTTCAACATCAGCCGTGAGATGGCTAGCGTCTTCAGGTCCATCAGCCCGGTCGGCCCGGCCAGGTGCCCTAATTCGCTTTGATCAGGGATAAAGCTCAGCGGCACCATGCAATTGAAAAAAGCAGGTGACGAAATTTGCGACTCTGCCTGTAGTTCGCGCAACTTGATCAGATGCCCCACGCGCTCGGCCGGCGTCTCAACATGGCCATAGAGCATCGTGGCATTCGTGTAGATGCCAAGGCTGTGGGCAATGCGGTGCACCTCGAACCATTTGTCGGCCCGCACCTTGCCCTTGAAGACCTCATCGTGCACGCGATCGTCGAAGATCTCCGCGCCGCCGCCCGGCATGCTGCCGAGGCCGGCTTCGCGCAGGGCGGTCAGCACCTCGGCGACCGTCATGCGCGCGATGCGGGACAGGTGGATGATCTCGATGGCCGTGAACGCCTTCACGTGCAGTTCCGGGCAGGCGGCGCGGATGCCGCGGAGCATGTCGGTGTAGTAATCGAACTTCAGCCAAGGGTGCAGCCCGCCGACGACATGAACTTCCGTCGCCCCGGCGTCGCGCGCCTTCACCGCGGTGGCGACGACCTGTTCGACGGGCATCTCGTACGCGCCCTCTTCCCCGCGTTTGCGGTAGAAGCTGCAGAACTTGCAGGAGAGCGCGCAGACGTTCGTGTAATTGATATGGCGGTTGCGGTTGTAGTACGCCTTATCGCCATGCAACCGCTCGCGCACCACGTTCGCCAGCCGGCCGATGCCATGAAGATCGCGTGACGCATAGAGCGCCAGCCCATCCTCCAGCGACAGCACTTCGCCAGCGAGGACCTTGTCGCGGATGGGGATGAGCAGGGGGTCGGCGACGTTCATGCTGCTACAAGTATAGGGGCTGGGGCCATCTCCTTCGAGGAGCGGACAGGATTTTGAAAGCTCAGAATCAGGAAAGATAAGCGCTGCGAGCTACGGATTGGCTACGAAGACGTCGATTATTCCGAGTACGCCCACCAGCACGCTAATGACACCGTTAACGGTGAAGAAGGCCACGTTTAGCTTTGACAGATCTCCGCCGCGGACCAGCAGGTGTTCGAGCGTTAGCAACGCGATCGCGATCGAGACGCCCACTGCAAATACCACGCCGAACTCGGGCGTCGTCCACGCGAGCATGACGAACATCACCGCCGACACCACATGCGTCAGCCGGGCGACCCAAAGGGCGCCACTAATGCCCAGCTTAGACGGCACCGAATGCAGGCCTTGGGCCACGTCGACCGCGTAGTCCTGGCAGGCGTAGATGATGTCGAAACCGGCCGTCCAAGCCAACACCGCAGCGGCCATCCAGAGCGGTGGGGCGTCGATCGTTCCCTTTACCGCCAGCCAGGCGCACACGGGGGCCAGGGCCAGCGCAACACCGAGGTAATAGTGGCACAGGCGCGTGACGCGCTTCATGAACGGGTAGCCGCAGAGGTAGATCAGCACCGGCACCGACAGCAGCATTGGCCACGCGTTGCCGTACAGCCACCAGAAGCCGCCCGTCGCCATCACGAACGCCGCCGAGCTTGCCAGCAGCGTTGCGCGGACGAAGTGGCTCGACAGTGCGCCATTCGGAATGGCACGATTAGCTGTTCGCGGGTTGAGCGCGTCCAGTTTCGCGTCAAACAACCGGTTGGCCGCCATGGCGACCGTTCGGGCAAAGATCATGCAAAGGATGACCAGCAGCACGTGCCCCAGCCCCAGCCCATCGGGCGTGCGGTGGGCGGCCAGCACCGTGGCCAGCAGGGCGAAGGGCATCGCGAAGATCGAGTGCGACAGCTTGATGTCGCGCGCGAAGGTCGCCAGTCGATCAACGAAGGAGAGCGGGGAAGCGGCAAGGGTCGAATTATCGATGCGCACGACGTATTCTAGCGTGCCCGCGGGAAAGTTCCCGCGTTTCAATTATGATCAGAATTCGCGAAATAGACGACCGCGACTTGCGCGAGCGCATCCGCCAGGCGCTAGCCGACCGCCGCGGCATGTCGGCGGCGGCCATTCCTGACTGGTACGAGCTGGACGACCACGACTTCGTCGACCTCCTGAACGACCTGAAGGAAGCGGAGAACCCGACGCGACCGGACGACGACTATCGGGATTGAGCGGCAGCGTTCCGGGCTGACGCTCCCAGCTCGTACCCCGTCAGTTGTACTGTTGCGACCATCGTTTCCGATCGCACGCGCTCCTGATAGGCCCGGTGCAGTCGCAGCGTCACGTTACCGCAACGCCCTAGCCCGACCGGCTGCTGGTCCCACTGAGATACCCACGATAGTTCCCGCGTGGTGCTGGTGATGAACAGCTCGTCGGCTCGCAAGGCCTCAGTGACGGTCAACGGCTGTTCCTGCACCTCGATGTCCAACGACGCAGCGATCTGCAGCAGCACGTGCCGCGTGATGCCCGGCAACACCTTCGGGCCGACCGGGTGCGTGACGAGCGCGCCACCGATGACCGCGAACAGATTGCTGGCGCTGCACTCGGTGACGACGTCGTCCTCGATGAATGCCGCTTCATCAAACCCGGCCGCGGCGGCCTTATTCTTGGCCAGCACGTTGGGCAATAGGGCGATCGACTTGATCCAACAGCGCTTCCAGCGTTCGTCGGCGGCGCTCATGAGCTTCACGCCGGCCGCCGTGCCAAGCTCGGGCACCGAGGGCAGGGTGCGGGTGTAGAACAGCAGCGTGGGCTGAATGTGGGCGGGGTAAAGATGGTTCCGCGGCGCCACGCCGCGCGTCAGTTGCATGTAGACCATGCCATCCCGCACACCGGTTTGCGGCAGGAAGGTTAGGACATGCTCGGCCAGTTCACCGACCGTCATCGGCAGCTCGATCTCGATGCCCGCGGCGCTCTTCTGCAGGCGTTGGAGGTGCTCGGTCATCGTGAAGGGCTGGCCGTCATATAGCCGGACCACTTCGTACACCCCATCCGCGAACTGGAAGCCGCGATCCTCGACGCTGAGCTTCGCGTCGGCCATCGGGGTGACGTTGCCGTTGATCCAGATGATTTCCTGATTCATGTTCTTGGGCTCCAGTGATCGTGCCAGTGTAGCGAGCCTGCCGCCAGTTCTGAAAATCGCGATTGGCGGCCGCTCCCCTATAATCGGCCAATTCGATGGCCAACCCTTCACCCGCCTGGGACGACAACCTGCTGCAGAACCCCCACACCGTCGCCGACAAGCGCCGGCGGGTGCAGCAGATGTTCGCCGCGATCGCGCCGAAATACGACTTCAACAACCGCCTGCACTCGTTCGGCCGCGATCAGGCGTGGCGACGGAAGGCGGTGGAACTAGCGGGCGTTAAGCTTGGAGATCGTGTTGTTGACATCGCATGTGGCACTGGCGATCTAACCTTGGCATTCTTCAATGCCTTGACATGTAGAGACCCGTGGGGCGACGTGCTACCAAAGCGAGAAGAGCTGATTGGCATCGATTTCACGTACGAAATGCTTCCCGTAGCAGTAGGAAAGTCATCTCCCGAGGTGAAGCGTGAATTCGAAGTAGAGCGGCTAAGATCTGTCGCTCAGTACATCAACGGCGACGCCCAAGCCCTCCCGCTGCCGGATGCCTCCGCCGACGTCGTCTCCATCGCCTTCGGCATCCGTAACGTGCAGGACGTAAACGCGGCGTTGCGCGAATTTCATCGCGTACTGCGCCCGGGCGGGCGGGTGATCATCCTGGAATTCTCGCGACCGCGGAATCGGGTGATTCGGTTCTTTAACGACCTGTACTGCGCCAGGATCATGCCCCACACCGCGACGTGGATCAGTGGCGACAAGAGCGGGGCGTACAAGTACCTGCCGATGTCGGTCCAGTCGTTCATCGATCGCGACGAAATGGTCGCGAAGATCCGCGACGTCGGCTTTACGCAGGTCGAACAGTTCCCGATGACCTTCGGCGTCTGCGTCTGCTACCGGGGCGTGAAGACGTAGGTCTCGTTGCCGAGCTTTGAAAAGTCGAACCGCACGATCAGTTGCCGGAGTCGAACTTGATCACGCCGCGCTGGCGCTTTACGGCGATCACGCGGTCCTTGAGCGAATCGAAGATCGGGCGCGCGTTGGGCAGCCCTTTGATCTCCAGTCGCGGCGTCGACTTGTCGTCCGACACCACCACGATGTTCCCCACATTCAGCATGCGGTCGGCAAGCGTCTGGTAGTAGCTGATGTCGTCCACGTGCCACAGTTCCAGCGTGTCGACGTGCTTGTTAATAATGCCATGCTCGTAGTCGATGCGGTAGCTGGTGATGCGATACCGCTGGGTACGCGTGAAGAGCAACGGCACAAAAGGCAGCGCCAAGCCCAGCACGATGCAAGTGATCGTTACCAACGCGCCGGGAAACTGGCCGTTCAAGATCCAGAGCAGCACCGGCGTCAACAGCAACGCCAGCCCGACGACCGCCATCGCGATGGCGATGCCCACCTCGCCGCGCAGCACGGGCCGGCCATCGAAGTAGACGACCTCGTGATCGTTCGGGGCGGTATAGGCGCCGGGACCAGCAGCAGGGGTGGACGGGTTGGCTTGCGTCATGTTGCGTAGTGTAACTCGCCGCGGCCAATTGTGGGAAGGCGAGTGCAAGTGTGCCACAGGCGGCGTACCCGGCCGTGCGCTTCCGTCAGGTCGACGCCCCAGAACACGTGCCGACCACCCGCCGGTGGCACCCGGTCATCCCGTTGGATGGATTAGGATCAGATTTGCGGCTACCGCGAGCCCCACAGGCCCCCGGGGTTCTTGCCTGGCGCCTTCACGGCCCGCGGGTCGACCAGTTCACCCACGCTGAGTTTGAAGGCAGGTGAAAGGACCGGCCCGTGCACGCCGTAGCCCAGCGTGCGCAGCTGACGCGCGGTGAGCTGGTTGCAGTTGTTGAACAGGCTGTAGTGCTGGTGGTCGCGCCGCCAGGTGATCTTGGTCAGATCGTTGTAGACGGGCTTACCCTCGGCGCGGTCGTATCGGTGGTTCATCTCCACCAGCACCTGGTCAACGCGCTGCCGCGAGGCGGATAGCCGCCGCATCTTCTTCGGGAAGTAGATGAGCGTGGGCGAATCCTCACCCGGCGGCACTCGGAGGTACTGCCTACCGATGCCGGAACCACAACTGAACAGCAATGCGCCAACCGCATCGAACGGGCCATCACGGTTCAGGGCGGCGTAGCCGAAGTCACCGAACGCGTACTCGACGTACAGCCCGTCGTCGTCAACCGGCAGAATGAGGCTGGAGTGAACGCCGTAGTCGGTGAGGTAAACGTCGACGGGGTCCGCCGCACGTTGCGCCGGGGGCGTGACGTTGGCGCAACCCACGGCGAGACTGAGGACCAAGCCCGCGACTAATTTTGCGAGAACGTTCACGTCGTCGTATCCACGGTCAGGCGTGCGATCGTCGACCTGCCCGTGGCCGACGTGGCGGCGAACATACCCGCTGTGCACAACCTTGTCATGCGGTGGCCGGCGCTTGCAGCAACTATTTCTTCGAAGCGGGCGCGGCCTTGCGGTTGAACAGCAGGCGGTCGACCGAAAACGCGCCCGGTCCGACCGTCGTCAGCACCAGCGCGAGCCCCAACATGATGTAGTTGGCGTGGAACGGGCGGTTCATCGCATCCGGATCCTTCCAGACGCCCAGCGCGATAATGATGCTGATGAGCATCAGGCAGCACAGCCCGGCGCCCACGCGGCCGAGGAAGCCAACCACCAACATCGCGCCCGCGAGCACCTCGACCACCGGCAATGCCGTCAGATATGCGTTCCCGAGCGCCGCCGGCATCCACGAAGGCAGCAGACCAGCCGACTTACTGGCGAACGCTTCGATCCCCGGCCCCGTGATCTTGTTATATCCCGCGATGACAAAGTAGACGCCCAGCGACGCCCGCGCAAGCAGCAACGAAGCGTTCATCGCAAACAAACTGGCAAGCGGATTATTCATAAGTCGCAACACCGAAACTGGATTCTAGTAAACTTGCCGGGCTGGCCGCTTCAGCGGCCAGTTCTTAGGGGATCCGGACACGAAGGAACCCCACGCTCACATTCGCTCTATCGGTCAACGACAGGTCAGACTGCAAGTTCTTTCGCGCGCTTCGCAGCCGCTTTCACGGCGCTAACAATTGCTTCCTCGAACCCAGCGGCCTGCAGTGCCGTGATGGCCGCATGCGTCGTGCCGTTCGGGCTCGTCACGCGTCGACGCAGCTCGGCCGCGGAGACGCCGGGCTGCGCAACGAGCATCTTGCCCGCGCCCAGCGCCGTCTTGGCCGCCAGCGAGCGGGCCTGCGGCTCGGTCAGGCCAAGCTCGACGCCCGCCCGGGTCATCTGTTCGACCATGAAGAAGAAGTACGCCGGCCCCGACCCACTGACGGCCGTGACGGCGTCGATCTTGTCCTCGGGCACCTCGATCACGTCCGCACACGATTCCAGCAATCGCCGGGTGGCCAGCACATCGGCGTCCGTCGCAAACGCCCCGCGGGCCAGCCCGACGGCTCCCTCACCGACGGCCATCGGTGTGTTGGGCATCGTGCGAATGGCCCGCCAGTTGGCGGCTGCTCCCAACTGCGATTCGATGAACCGCGTGGTGATGCCCGCGGCTACCGAGACGTAGATCGCATCGTGGTGCGCCGCCGGCGCGATCTCGCGCAACACTTCACCCAGTTTGGCAGGCTTCACACAAAGCAGCACGACGCGCGACTGCGCCGCCACCTGCCGGTTGTCGCTTGTCGTCGCGAGGCCCCCGAGCCGCTTGGCGAACTCGCCGAGCCGGTCGGCGTTGTGGTTCGACGCGATGATCTGTTCTCCATGCAGCACCCCAGCACTTAGCACGCCCGCGGCGATCGCCTCGGCCATGTTTCCGGCGCCGATAATTCCAAGTTCAAAGGTCATGAGTGGTTTGATTGTACACCAACATAGCCCTGGCTTGGCCGGGGGTCTTCTTCGACCGAGACAAAGCCCGAACGGACCGTCGTCACGCCCGCGCTTCGCGCTGGTCATGGATGATCTTATCCGTCACGCCATTGATCTCGGCACCGATCAGCAGCACGAGCGAGTCGAGGTAAAAGACCATTAGCAGGATCACAACGCCGCCCACGGTTTTGTAGGTCTTGTCGTAGTTGCCGAACTCGGTGAGGTAGATGCGCAAGCCCATCGCCAGCAGAATCCAAACGGCCACACAGAAGATCGATCCTGGCGTGAAGAACCGAAACGAATGCTTCACGTTCGGCCCGTAGTGGTAGACGATCGCAGTGATCGAGAAGACCAGGAAGAACGACAGGCCGTAGCGGATGAAGTCCGAGCTAATGTCGATGAAGAGGAGCCAGCTGGGGCCAAGGTTTAGCCGGGCGAGCCAACCGGTCTCATAGTTCCGCAGGTAACCCAAAACAACTGATCCGACCGGCACGAGAACCAGCACCATGATGACCATGGACGCCGTCGCCAGCGTAAGGGCCAGCGCAAGGACGCGCTGCCGCACGAGGCTGCGCGAGGTCGTCGCCTGGTAGGCGGCGTCGAGCGCGGAGATCGTCATGTTCATTCCACCCGTGGCGGTCCAGAGCGTGATGAGCAGACCGATGCTGAGGAAGCTGACCTTCTCGGTCTTGTTGTCGTTCAGCACTTCCCTCACGATTTCGACGATTGGCGCAGCCGCCTGTTCGCCGGGCACAGACTCGTTGATGTAACTGATGAGTGTCGTGCGCGCTGTACCTCGGGCGTCGTCGCTCATCACCAGCGGCACGAGCGACAGCAGGAAGATCAGAAACGGGAAGATCGAAAACAGCCACGAGTACGCCATCGCCGAGGCCAGCGTGAGCAGGTTGTCGTTGTTTACCTCATTCCAGACGCGCTTCGCAAACGCGATGAAACCGTAACGTCGAAGGGCGGGGATGGCGGTGCGGAGCGATGGCATGCGTTTAAGTGGAGCGTCGAAGAAAATATCAAGCGTGCGGTCAGCAATACGCTGGCCGCACGCTTGGAAAAGCCTCGCAAGGAACAAGCAAAACTTAGACCGTCATGCCGCTTTCCTCGTCCGCCTGCTGTTGGGCCTTGGCGGCCTCGTACTCTTCCAGCGTGATGGTCGCCTCACGGGCCTGGCTACCCTTGTAGTCGCCCACGAGCCCCGCGGCGGCCATCTGCTCGATCAGGCGGCTGGCTCGGCTGTAGCCGATCGTCAAACGACGCTGCAGCAAGCTGACGCTGCCACGCTTCGTCTCCAGCACGATGCGGACGGCGTCCTCGAACAGCTCGTCGCGCTCCATGTCGCCGTCCTCGCCCAGGGTGGCCTTGATCTGCACCAGCTCCGGCTCGTACTGCGCCGCCGCCATGCTCTTGACCAGCTTCACGCTGTCGCGGATTTCCTTGTCGTCAATATACGTGCCCTGGCCACGCATGGGTTTGCTTGCGCCCGGTGGCAGGAACAGCATGTCGCCCTGGCCCAGCAGCAGTTCGGCACCGTTCTGGTCCAGCACGATTCGGCTGTCCATCTTGCTGGCGACGCGGAACGCGATCTTGCTCGGCATGTTCGACTTGATCAGGCCCGTTACCACCGTCGCCTGCGGCCGCTGGGTCGCCAGCACGAGGTGAATGCCGACCGCGCGGGCCTTCTGGGCCAAGCGCACGATAAAGCTTTCGACTTCCTTGCCGCTGGTCATCATCAGGTCGGCCAGCTCGTCGATGATGATCACGATGTACGGCAGTTTCTTCGGGATCTTCGCTTCCTCTTCCTCGTTGGAAGGCTCGAAGCGCTCCTTCAGCTCGTCCAGCGTCAGCTTGTTGTAGTCCTTGATGTTCCGGACGCCCGCTTCGGACAGGATCTCGTAGCGCTCGTCCATCTTCTCGCAGGCCCAGTCCAACACGCTCGTCGCCCGGCCGGTCTCGTTGATGACCGGGCACATGAGGTGCGGGATGTCCTTGAACGGCGCCATTTCGACGACCTTCGGGTCGACCAGGATCAGCTTCACGGTGTCCGGCCGTTGAAGGTACATGATCGACATGATGATCGTGTTGATGCAGACCGACTTACCGGAGCCGGTCGTGCCGGCGATCAGGCAGTGGGGCATCTTGGTCAGGTCGGCGATCAGCGGCTCACCGCTAGCGTCCTTGCCGAGGAAGATCGGGATGCCGTCCTTGGCGGCGCCGTCCGGGGCCTGCTGCATCAGCTCCTTCAGGCGCACCTTTTCCTTCTCGGCGTTGGGCACTTCAATGCCGACGGTGCTCTTGCCGGGAATCGGCGCGACGATGCGGACCGTCTCGGCCTTCAGCGAACGTTGGATGTCGTTCGACAGCGCGCTGATCGTGCTGACCTTGATGCCGGGCGCCAGCGCCAGCTCGTACATGGTGATGACCGGGCCGGTGTCGATCTCGACGACGTGCGCATCGATGTTGAACTCGCGCAGCGCCTGTTCCAGCAACGCGGCCTGTTCGCGGACGAACTGCTCCTGCGACTCGACATAGCCGTGCTCGGCGTCGCCCAGCACGCTCCAGTCGGGCAGTTGGTACTCGCCCAGTTCCTGCCGGGGTGGCGGGGAGACCTGGCGCGGCCGGGCCATGCTCGGCAGCTTTACCTTGATGTCGCGCCGGATCTCCGGTGGGGCGATCGTCGCGGGGCCCTCGGCGTCGTCGGGGGCGTCGATCGGTGTCACGCTCGGGCCGTTCACGTAGTCGGGCGCGGGCGTCGAGGTGACGGCCATCGATTGCTCGACCGTCGGATTGAAAACCGCCGGCGCTGCGTGCACAGGAATGGCCATCGAAGGCGCCGCCGGCGGAATGACCGCCGCGGTCGCGGGCGTGGGTTCGGAGTCGTCGGAAAAGGCGGCGTGTTCCTCGGCCGGCTCGTCATTGTCGTACGACAAATCGATCTGGTTCTCAGCCGGCTTCTTACGGCGCAACAGGGCCGGCAGCTTCCACGACGATTCACCGTCGTCCACGATGTCGGCCATCGTCCGGCGCGTCTGCATCTTCGGCACCGGCGCTTTGGCGGCCCTCGGCTTCAGGTCAGTCGCTTCCGCACCCACCGTTCGAAACTTTGGAAGCGACGGCAGGGTGGGCAGTTCGGGGAAGTTGAAGCGAGCCGTGTTGTTGCGCAGCTGTTCGGCGGTGGCGGTGGCGACGCTCGGCACGCGGGCGAGCAAATCGTCGGCGGCCAGCAGAATGCCGACCAAGATCGTCACGCCCAGCACCAGCCGGGTGCCGACGGTGTTCAGGTGACCGTGAAGGTACGTTGAGAAGGAGATGCCAACCCAGCCGCCGTTGCCTTCGGGGAAGCTGGTGTTCGAGCCCGGATATAGGTGATGGACGACCGTTGCGAACGCGACACTGATTAGCGTCAGCCCGATCAGGCGCATCCACCAGTCGCCGACCTTTGCCTGGAAGATGAATGCGATGCAGCAGAAGCCGGTGAAAGCCAGGATCGGGAAGACGCCCTGACCGATGGCGGCGTACGTCCAGTAGGCGACGAACGCGCCGGCGCTACCGCAGAGGTTCTGCGTCGTGCCGTGCGGGTAGACGTTGTGGCTGGGCCAGTCGCTGTCGTGGAAGCTCGCGATCGACAGCAGCACGAACAACCACACGCCGCAGGCGAGGAACTGAAGCACCCGGCGCAACAGCAGGTGCGGATCGCGCGGGGCGGCTTCGGGTTCAAACTCAGGTTCGACGTTACGCGGCAATGTTCACCTCTTAAACAAATTCTGGTGACGGATGGGTGGTGCCTGACGCGGAATCACTTCCTGCCGGGTACCACGCATCGATCACCACTCCTCAGTGTCCCGTGTGCCCGAAGCCCCCTGTGCCGCGAGACGTTTCGTCCAGGTCGGTCACCTCGATCAGCTCGACCGCCGGCACGGGCAGGACGAGCATTTGCGCAACGCGCGTGCCGCGCTCGATCGTGAACGGCTGCTTGCCGTGGTTGATCAACGGCACGTGCACCTGGCCGCGGTAATCCGAATCGATCGTACCGGGACTATTGATCAGCGTAACCCCGAACTTGCTGGCCAGCCCACTGCGCGGGCGCACCTGGGCCTCGTAGCCCACTGGTATCGCCATCGCGAACCCGCAGGGGACGAGGAAGATGTCGCCAGGTTGAATAACGGCTGGGGCGTCGACCGCGGCGCAAAGGTCGAACCCGGCCGCTTGGGCGGTCATGCGGATGGGCAGGGGCAGGTCTTGCCCGTTGGCCAGTCGCTTCAATTTGACGGTAATCGGGCTCGCCAACGGGGCTCTCCATGGTTTAGGCGCGTTGGCCCCCGGCGCATAGGGCGGGCGCGGCGGCGCATGACACGGTCTTTAGGGTTATCGGCCATCCGACCTCAACTTCGACAGTGCGAACGCCGTCGATTTGGCACCATTTCTCTACCGCGGTAACGCCGGGTAACGTATGGACCGAAAATGGGTAGTGTCAGCGCGCGCCCTGGTCCACCGCGAACGGTCGAGGACAAGCGAGCGCCAAGGAGCATTTGTGTCAGATCGATACGCGATTGGGCTGGACGTGGGTGGGACGAACATCAAGGCGATCGCCATCAGCGCCGCGGGGCGCGTGCTGGACGATCGCGAGCAACCCACGGTCGACGACGATCGCGCCCAGTGGAAGTCGGACGCGAAGAACCTGGTTGCCCAGATGGAGCAAGCCGTCGGGCGCCCCGCCGACGCGGTGGGCGTTTGCTGTCCGGGCATCATCGCACCCCACGGGCGCAGCGTGTGGTGGATGCTGGGGAAGATGGAAGCGCTGATGGGCTTCGAATGGGCGCCCTATCTTGAGCGAACGGACGTGGTGCCGGTCTACAACGATGCCAAGGCCGCGCTGCTGGGCGAGGTGCACACCGGGGCGGCCAAGGGGGCGTCAAACGTCGTGTTGCTGACGCTGGGCACCGGCGTTGGCGGGGCGGTGATGTGTGACGGCAAGTTGCTGAACGGTCACATGGGCCGCGCGGGACATCTTGGGCATATGTCGGTCAATTTCGACGGCCCACCCGACCTGGCTCGCACGCCGGGCGCGATTGAGTACGAAATTGGTCAGAACTCGGTCGCCGACCGCACTGGCGGGCGGTTTGAAGACACGAAGGCACTGGTGGAGGCCCACCTGCAAGGCGACACGCGGGCCAGCGAGATCTGGCTGCGCAGCGTGCGGGCGTTGGCGGCCCACATCGTCAGCGTCATCAACGCGGTTGACCCGGAGGTGGTGATCGTGGGTGGTGGCATCGCTAAGAGCGGAAGTGCGCTATTTAAGCCGTTGAACGACTACTTGGATCAATTTGAGTGGCGGCCGTTCGAACATCGCGTGCGCATTGTGGAGCCGACGCTTGGCTCCGACGCAGGGGCCATCGGCGCGGCTTATGGCGCGATGGCGGAACTCTCGGGGTCTGTCTGAAGGCAAGGGCGGGATGCTGCCGTTCGTATGCCATTTCGTGAAAAGCGGTTCACCCCGTCCACATGCCGCCGATCTCGCGGATGACGACGCGATCTGCTTCGTCGCCCGCAGCTGCTAACAACCGTTCCATAGGCTCGGTCGCGGGCTCGTGGCTGAGGATGAACGTGCTGTGGTGCATTGGCAGCAGGTGGCGGGCGGGCATGCGCTGGGCCATTGTCCACGCCTGTTCGGGCGTTGAATGGGCAGCGACGTAGGGGTCGTAGGCGCCGATGCCAAGTATCGCCAGGTCTACCGGTCCTATGCCATCGAAGGCGTGCGTGAAGGCGGTGTCCGCGCCGTACAGGATCGATCGGCCAGCGGAATCTCGCAGCAGATACGAGTTGTAGCCGCGGTTCATGTCGTGGAACGTGCGCGCGCCCCAATGTCGAGATTCAATCGCGCTGATAATGACGCTGCCGACCGATAGTTGGCGGTTCCAGGGCAACTCGCGCACTTTTCGATAGCCCAGATCGGTCAGCAGATCGCGCGTGGCGGCGGCCGTCACCACGGGTGTACGCTTCGGCAGGCGCGCCAGCGTGGGGCGGTCCAGGTGGTCGAAATGCGCGTGTGAAATCAAGATAAGGTCCAACGGCGGCAGGTCCGCCAGCTTCACCGCCGGCGCAACAAGGCGTTTCGGACCAGCGGTGAACATGCCCAGCCCCACGCCGACACGCGCGGAGAAGACCGGGTCGGTGATGATGTTCATCCCTCCAATGCGCAGCAGGACCGTCGCGTGCCCGATCCACGCTGCGGCCAGTTCGTACGATTGCCAGTTCGTCAGATCCAAGCGCAACCGCGGCTTCGGTGGGGGATTGAGCCGGTCGATGATCGCCAGCCGACCCCGGCTGCGCCCAAGGCGGTCGGCCAGGCGCAGTGCCAGCGGCTTGTGCTTGGCCCAGTTGGCAAGTCGACGCCAGCTCACCGCAGTTCCACCCCGACCGGAAAGTGGTCGCTCGCGTCGCGTGCGCGGTCGCTGTTGTCGATCCATGCCCGCACGATGCGGTCGGCGGGCAATGAATGCGCGAAGATGTAATCGACGCGCTGCTGCGGGTACTGCGTCTTAAACGTGCCGGTGGCGTCGGCGTAACTGGCGTCGAACGCGCGCAGCGTGTCGGTGTAGCCGTGTGCCAGCATTTGCGCGATCGCCCGGCGGGGCACGTCACCGCCGTTCTCCTTCGCCTCGCGCTGCGTGCGCGGCGACGCTTTATCAAAGTCGATCTGCTGCGTCGGCGCGTTCGCGTTGAAGTCACCACAGAGCACGTGAGGCTTCCCGATCCGTCGGTGGCGTTCGAAGCGGTGCCGGATGCGGTTTAACTGCTCGCAGCGTTCGTGCTCCGCAGCCTCGGTCGCATGGGCACGCAAGTGCAGCACGCCGATCGGGCATTCAGTGCCGTTAGGGGCGACAACGGTTGCTTCCAGCAGGCAGCGACCCGCGTTCGCATCGATGGCCGTGTGATTGATCGAGTCGATGATCGGCCAACGCGACATCAATGCGACGGAATGTTCCGAACCCTCTGCGAAAATGAAATCCATGCCCAGCCGCGACGCCAGGCGCGTCACGACATCATGGTTATCGGCCTCCACAAGCGCCACCACGTCAGCGTCGGCCGTCGAGATGACGTCAGCGAGCTGAGGCACCCGATCAGTACCGCCGTCGAGAATGTTGTAGCTAAGCAGTCGCATAGAATGCATTTCAAACGGCACAGGCCGCACAGTCAGCAATCTATCCGTTCGATCGCTGGCCCGGTTCTTGCCAATCCGGCTTCCGGCACGGCAACTGCATCGTAGGTTTCGGTTGCGTCGCTGTCACCTGACGATGGGGTCGGGTGGACCGTCTTGGTCGGAGCATCTGGGAAGGAATGGAAATGCATACGTTGATCGGTGAATTGCTGGGCAAACAAGTCGAACTGAGCGCGCACGACGTTGAGGAAATCCTGCAAGAGCAGGGCGCGACCGGGCGGCGGTTCGGGGACATTGCGTTGTCGTGGGGCCTGTGTCAGCCGCAACACGTGTGGCGGGCCTGGGCAAAGCAGCATGTGGAAGATGGCAAGAAGGTCGACCTGTCGCGCTTGCCCGTCGATTGCCAGGCTGTGACGTTGCTGCCTTATGAAATGGCGAACCGGTTGAGCATGATCCCGCTGCGCAGCTTCGATGATGAGGTGATCATCGCCGCCGCCGAACTGGACGTGATGAGTACGGGCGAGGTGGGGCAGATTATCCAGAAGACGTGTCGTTTCGTTCGGGCCGATTCGACGCAGATCCGCGAAGCCATCGCGACCTATTACCATCACGCGTAACGCGATCGCAGGGGCAGGCCTCCGTGCCTGCCCTTCCTCTTTTTCGCCATAATCGAAAGGAAGAGGGCAGGCACGGAGGCCTGCCCCTACACGACCGTTACCGCATCCCATCGCTTACCGCGAGGCGACGACGAACAACAGGATGATGTTCAGCAGCACAGAAACGCCAGCGGCCAGCGCCACTGCCATCACGGCCGGTTGGCTCCAAACGGACTCACCGCGGCTGGTGGGGATGTCGATCGTCTTGCCGGTCTCCTCGATCTTCTCCAGTGAATCCAGATCAACCGCCCGGTGGGCGTGCGTGGGAGCGCCACCGTTCAACACCGACTTTAAGTCTTCCACAAGGTCTTCGGTGCTGGCGTAGCGATCGTTGCGATCCTTCGCCATCGCGAACTCGATGATTTCGGCGACGCCGGCCGACAGGGCGGTGTTGATGTGGTCGGCGGGCACCAGCGGTGACTTCAGGTGCTTGTGCATCACGGCGCTCGGCGTGTCACCTTCAAACGGGGGCCGGCCCGTGACCAGGTGGTACATTGTCGCACCAAGCGAGTAGATGTCGGCGCGGAAGTCGATGTCGACGTCGCCGCGGATCTGCTCGGGGCTGATGTAGTACGGCGTGCCGTACGCCTTGCCCGCCTCGCTCTCGGCGGCCTCTTTGTCGTCCGTCGCGCGAGCCAGACCGAGGTCGGTCAGCTTCGCCACGCCCTGCGGCGTCAGGATGATGTTCTTCGGCTTCACGTCGCGGTGAATCAAATTGCGCAGATGGGCGTGCGCCAGCGCATCGGCGATCTGAAGCGTGGTGTCGATCGCCTCGCGCTCGGAGAAGCTCTTGCCATCCCCGTTGGGGGGCGGAGCCATAATGTCGTAGAGCGTCTTGCCCTCGATGAATTCCATCACGAAGAAGTGGAACCCGTCCGGCGACTCGGCCACGTCGATCGCCTGCACGATGTTGTTGTGCGATAGTCGGGCGGCGGCCTTACCCTCTTTGTAGAAGCGGTCGACGAAGTCCTTGCTCTCGCTCATCCGCTTCGGCAACACCTTCACGGCGACGATGCGGTCCAGCGAGATCTGCCGGGCCTTGTAGACCGTCGCCATCGCCCCCTTGCCGACTTTAACGATCAGCTGGTAGCCGGGCAGCTGGCTAGTGGCCTTGCGCTCTTCAACCTGCTGGCGCAACCGCTTGGCCTGGTTGGCCGTGATGAAATTATTCTCGACGAGAATATCGGCCAGGCTGCGCGCGTTTGGATCGGACGACTGCTTCTGCTGTTCACGGCAGAAGCTCAGTTCCGAGCGCGTGGCTAGCCCCGCTTCGACAACGACCTTGCCGACCTCGGTATCGAGGCTGGTCGTGATCCCGGTAACGTTGCTGTCGGATCGGCTCATTGCTGTAGTATTGATCGGCTCGGCTCACCGGGAAGCTAAATGCCGACTCGCGGGCTGTCAAGAAAAGATAAACTGGGGAAACCCCGTTCCCACGCGGGTTTACGGCGATTTGTCCCCAATCCTCACCTGCCTGTCGGTCGACTTCACGTCTTGCAAAGGTGCCGAGAAGTTGCCGCGTCGCACATTGCCACGTATCAAGGCGATATGGTAACCGCTGGCACAGATAACTGGAATGCGGGTTTGTATAACCGGGCTCACGCCTTCGTCTACCAGGCCGCTGCCGATTTGGTCGATCTGCTCGCGCCCCAACCCGGCGAGATGATTTTAGACTTGGGTTGTGGCACGGGGCCACTCGCCAGCCGGGTCGCCGGTGCGGGCGCAACCGTGCTCGGCATCGATTCGTCACCCGCCATGATCGAGGCTGCTAGGGCCGGCTTTCCCAAGCTCGACTTTCGGGTCGCCGACGCGCGAAGCTTCCGGACCGATACACCGTTGGATGCCGTCTTTTCTAACGCCACGCTGCACTGGGTTCGCCCGCCGGCCGAGGCGGTGGAGACCATCTGGCTGGCGCTGAAACCGGGCGGACGGTTCGTGGCCGAGTTCGGCGCGCAGCGGAACGTGCTGGCGGTGCGGACGGCGATGGAGGCGGCGCTGCGCGAGATGCGCATCGACCCGACCGGCCTGAGCCCGTGGTACTTCCCCTCGCCAGGTGAGTACGCGACGCTGCTGGAGGCGCAGGGATTCGAGGTCGGCCAGATCGCCTCCTTTCCGCGGTTCACAAAGCTCGAGGGGGCCGACGGGCTGCGCAACTGGATCCGCATGTTCGCGTCGGCCTACCTGACCGCGGTGCCGGAGGGGCAGCGCGACGCATTCTTGTCGCGCGCCGAGGACCTCGCGCGGCCGACGCTGTTCCGCGACGACATGTGGCACGCCGACTATCGCCGCTTGCGCGTCGCCGCGGTCCGGCCGAGCTAGTTTCGCTATCGCGCAATCCCTATCATCCATCCCCGACCCCCAACTGGAGCAACGAATGGAAGCCGCCTTGCCGATCTTGATGACCTTGTTCTCGATCCTGATCCCCGCCAAGTCGTGGTTCGCGCCCAACCAGCCGCTGGACGTGAAGAACGATTCGAAGGAAGTCGTCACGTTGGTCTTGACGACCTTTACCGGCCAGGCCATCGAAGCGGGCGGGGCGACCAAGCTGGAGCCCGGTAAGGATGTGGACCTGAAAGCGGTTTTTCCGCAGGTCGCCACGCCGGGCACGTACCTGCTGTACGCGGTGCCGGAGGGCAAGTCGCTACCGGAATTTATCGGCACTCCACTCGTGATCGGTGTTCGGCAAGATAAGCGCGAAGGCGCGCCGAGTGGGCCGGTCGTGACGAAGGTCGAACCCCTGCGCTACGCGGTGGCGACAACGGGAAAAGGGAAGATGACGATCATCTTCTACTTCGACGTTGCGCCGAACACTGGGGCCAGCTTCCTGTCGCTCGCAGACGGCGGGTATTTCGATGGGCTGACGTTCCACCGCGTGGTGCCCGAGTTCGTCATTCAAGGTGGCGACCCGCGCGGTGATGGCACCGGTGGACCGGGCTATTCTTTGCCCCCCGAGTTCAACGACCGCCCGCACACCGCCGGCACGCTTTCGATGGCCCGCCAGGGCGACCCGAGCGAAGCGCCCGGCGTTCCCCCGCGCTACGAGTTCGCCGCCAGCGCCGGCAGCCAGTTCTTCGTCTGCCTCGACTACGAGCGCACGAAGCAGCTCGATGGCCGTTACACGGTGTTCGGCAAAGTGGTGGAAGGCATGGACACCGTCCGCGCCATCGCCGACACGAAGCTCGCCGACCCCGCGACCGGAAAGCCGGAACAGCCGCAGGTGATCGAGAAGATTGAAGTGATCCCGGTGACGCCGGGGAAGAATCCGTATGAGAAGCTGGATGTAGAGGAAGCGAAGTAAATTGGGAAGGGGGATGACAAGGCGAGGGGGTGGTGATCGCGCTGGAAGTGCAGCGACTGTCCTCACCTTTTCACCTTGTCACCCCTCACCTTGTCCATCCCAGCAAGCCGCGTCACGTTACCGGTCCGTCGCCCCCGTCATGTTCGTCTGAATTCGGCATAGCGCCTTTGTCGCGGTCATGTAAAGCGTCTTCCCATCCGGCCCACCGAAGGTGAGGTTCGTCACGGTGTGCGGCGTCAGAATCGTGCCGATCGGGCGACCGTCGGGGGTGAAGATCTGCACGCCGTCACCGGCGCTCGACCAGATCCGGCCATCGCGGTCGATGCGGATGCCATCGGGCACGCCATCCTTGCGCGAGCGATCGAGCGCCGCGACCGAGCGGCCGTTGGCGTTCACCGTACCGTCGGGGTTCACGTCGAACGCCTGCGTGTCCTTCGGGCCGTTCCACAGGCTCTCGGCGACGTAAAGGATCTTCTCGTCCGGTGAAAAGGCCAACCCGTTGGGCATGTCCATGTGGGTCAGCACCGCGGTGGTCGTGTCGGTCTTCGGGTCGTAGCGGAAGACGTTCTGCGTGTCGATCTCGCGCTTCTCCCCACGCGGCACACCGTACGGCGGATCGGTGAACCAGATCGTACCGTCCGACTTCACCACCACGTCGTTTGGCGAGTTGAGCTTCTTGCCCTCGAAGTTGTTGGCCAGCTCGCGGACCGTGCCGTCCTTCTCGGTGACGGTCACGCGGCGCAGCGTCTGCTCGCAGGTGACCAGGCGGCCTTCGAGATCCTTCGTGTTGCCGTTCGACCGCTGGGACGGCTTGCGCCACTCGCTAATGCCCTCGCCTTGCGACCACTTGAAGATCGTGTTGGCCGGCTGGTCGCTGAAGAGCAGGTAGCCACCGTTGTCGGTGTTGAACCAGACCGGTCCCTCGATGAAGCCGAAGTCGCCCGCGAGCGTCTCCACCTCCGCCTGGGGCGGAATGATCTTCTCGAACTCGGCCTTGTCGACCACAACGAAAGTTTCACCAGACGCCATCGATCCTCCAATCAGTCCGAACACTGCCGCCAATAACCATTTGCGCATACGGTGCAGTGTGAACCAATTCCCGAGGTTTGGCAACCGGGCTAGAAGTCCAACTGGCCGAACGTCTTGTACCGGTAGCCACTGCCGATGTTAACGGCCTTTATGTGACCGACGGTCGCCTCGCCGGGCATGTGGCTGTGCCCACAGTAGACGGTCGAGACGTTCGGATAGCGCAGCAGCGTACGGCCGATTTGCTCGCTGCCCAGGTAGGCCTTGGCGAAGTCCCACTGGGCAGATTTTGGCGGTGGCAGCAGCTCGCGGAAGGGCAGGTGATGCACGGCCGCGATGATCTGCCGGGCACCGGCGTTCGCCTCGCACGCGCTGGCAAGGTTGGCGAGCCGTTCGGTGAGAAAGTCGTGGTCGCTGCGACCCAGCTTGATGAACTTGCCGTCGTTCCACCGTGCTACGGTGTCGCGCGCGACGTCGCTGATGTCCGTGTCCGGCTGAAACAGGTGCTCGTATCCGCCAAGATAAGTCGCGGCGCCGGGTGAGAGCTTGGCGCCGTAGAAACGATCGGGGATGCCGAGCGAGGCCTGCGCAAACGAATAATCGTACCAGCCGACGCTGCCCACGATTGCCACATCACCCGCGACGAACGGCTGCGTCTCCAGCCACTGCCAACCCATCGCGGTCACCCGGCGAGGGAGTTCCTCGTTGAACAACGCGTAGCTGTCGGCGCGGTGCGTCCACAACTCATGATTGCCTGCGACGATCAGCTTCGGCCCATCGAATTTGAAGCGCGACAGGCACCGTTCGATCACGTCACCGTCGGCCACGCCGGTGTCGCCAACGATTAGCAGCACATCACCACCGGCCGCGTTCATGCGGTCGATCAGTTCGTCCGCGAGCGGTCGAGAAACCGGATGGTTGTAGTGCAGATCGGCAGTGACGATGAGCCGCATGATCGCATTCTAGGGCGCGTCACCTTTCACCGTCGCGTCGTTTAGCCGCGGGCTTGCCGCGATCGAATGTGAACCCGTCGCGGGCAAGCCCGCGGCAAAGGACGGGGAATGAACCCTCGCTATACCCCCGGCTTTTCTCCAGGCGGAATTTCCGGTTCCTGTTCCGGCTCGACCAGGTCCTGCGCCATGCGGCTCATGAAGAACTGCAACTCGCTCATCACCACCGCGGTTGGTAGCGGGTCGCGCAGGTCGTACTGGTGGCTATGGTCCTCGGCCGAGTCGTCACCGCGCTTTTCACCTTCGGTGATGATGTGGTGCTCGAACGTCACGGCGTCCTCGTGGCTCTGCGTGATCACCAGTTCGCCCCAGCGCCACGCGAGGTGCACGCGCAGTGACAGTTGGTTGCCCCACGTCGACACGCGATGCACGATCCCGTTCTTGGCCAGCAGTTGCACAAGGCCATCGACCGCGGGCAGGACGCCCTGGTTCAGCAAATCGGCGTAGTTGCGGTTGTAATCCTGCTGGCGCTCCATCGCCTCGCGCTCGGCGGCAAGCTTTTCGGGGGGAACATCGCGATACGGGCCAACGCGGCCCATCCACCACTTGGCGAACGGTTTGTCGAGCATAGTTCGGCAACTATAGCGTGCCGCACCCCCGAAGAGAACGCGACGCCACGACGCATTGGCCAACTTGCCGCAGCGTATTGGCGCTTACCCAGATTTCAGTCCGATAAAAGGTTCGCTGGGCGGGCCTTGCGCGCCCGTGGCGCGCGCAAGTGCGCGCCGGCGCGCCACTTGCATTGATGACACCGGGCAAACTTGCTGTACGTCAGGAGGACGACCGACCGATCTGGAGCACCGCTCGGATGCGGACATCGTGCGCCCGCGCCGCTGGAAGCGGCGCTGTTCCGTCATGGACGACGCTGACGGAGCGACGCCAATGTCATTCAATTTGAAATCCCCTCGTCGTAAGCCGTCGCGCGCGCCCATGCCGGCCGCCGTGCAACCCATGTTGGCCACGGGCGGGGTGCTGCCGGTCGACCTCGACCAGTACGCGTTCGAGTACAAGTGGGACGGTGTGCGCGGCATCGCGTACGTAGAACCCGACGGTTTGAAACTGCACAGCCGCAACGGACTGGACATCACCTTCAAGTATCCCGAACTGCAACCCCTGGCCGCCGCGTTGGATGGACGCCGGGCTATTTTGGACGGCGAGATCGTCTGCCTGCACGACGCCGGCCATCCGAGCTTTCCCCACCTGCAGCAGCGCATGCAGGTCAGTAGTCGGGCGGCCGTCGAGAAGGTGCGCAAGCAGTACCCCGTCTGGTTCGTCCTGTTCGACGTGCTGTGGCTGGACGGCCAATGGACGACCCATTTGCCGTTGCCCGAACGGCGGGAACTGCTGGAAGAACTGACCGTCGAAGGCCCCAACTGGCAGACCAGCCCGTCGCACATCGGTGAAGGCAGGACCATGCTGGAGACCGCGAGGCGGCACGGCATCGAGGGCATCGTCGCCAAGCGCCTCGACAGCACCTACGAGCCCGGACGGCGGTCGTCGGCGTGGGTCAAGATCAAGATCGTGCATCGGCAGGAGTTCGTGATCGGTGGCTGGGTGCCGGAAGAATCGGCCGCCGCCAGGCGCGTGGGTTCGATGCTGATCGGCTACCACGACTGCGACGGCAAACTGCGCTACGCCGGCCGGATCGGCACGGGACTGAACGCCGACTGGCACGAACGGCTGTTCCGCGAGTTTGCGAAGCGCAGCCGGAGCAGCAGCCCGTTTGCGGACTTCGTGCCGCTTGCGGGCGTGCAATTCGTTCATCCCAAGCTGGTGGCCGAGATCGAGTTCCGACGCTGGCCGGACGGCGGCTTGGTGCAGCAGGGGGCCTTCAAAGGCCTACGGCAAGACAAGAAGCCCGCCGACGTGGTCAAAGAGTTCAACGGAATCGCGTGACGGATCGCGCTAGCAAACAAAGGTGTCCCCATGGCAGCAAAAGCATCATCCGCGCGTCCGGTTTGGACCGGTTCCATTAGCTTCGGGCTCGTCACGATCCCCATCAAGCTGTTTACGGCCGTGCGCGAGCAGCGCATCAGCTTCCGCAGCCTGCACGATCAGGACCAGGTGCCGCTAAAGCAGAAGATGGTGTGCCCGGCCGACGGGAAGGAGGTTCACTCCGAACATATCGTGAAGGGGTACGAAATCGAGAAGGACCGCTTCGTCGTAATCCAGCAGGGCGACCTGGAGGCCGTGATGCCCAAGGCGAGCAAGGCGATCGAGATTCAGGACTTTGTGGAGCTGGACGACATCGACCCGCTCTACTTTGATCGGCCATACTACGTCGCGCCCAAGCCCGAGGGGGCCAAGCCGTACCGATTGCTGCTGGAGGCGATGCAGAAGTCGGGCAAGGTGGGCATCGCGACCATCGTGATGCACAACAAGCAATACCTGGCCGCGTTGCGGCCGCTGGGCGACGCGCTTTGCCTGGAGACGATGCACTTCGACGATGAAGTAGTGCCGGAAAGCACGGTGCCAGATCTGCATCACAAGGCTAAAGTGGACGACCGCGAGCTGAAGATCGCGCAGCAGTTGATCGACTCGCTGACGACCGAGTTCAAGCCCGACAAGTACAAGGACGAGTACCGCCAGCGCGTGTTGGAACTGATCGAGAAGAAGGCCAAGGGCCAGAAGGTCGTCAACCGGCCCGAATCGACGGCGTCGCCGCGCAAGGCGAACGATTTGATCGCGGCGCTGGAGGCGAGCCTCGCGAAGACCAAGAGTGAGGTCGTGTCGAGCGCGCGCACACCTCGCCGAAGGAAGTCAGCGTGATGGCTAAGCCGACCGCGGCAAAATCGGCACGTGGAACATCGTCCGGCCGGGCCGGCCCGGTGCCGGTGACGAACTTGGACAAAGTGCTGTTCCCTTCGGGCTTCACGAAGGGGCAGATGATCGACTACTACGAGCGCATCTCACCGGTGCTGCTCCCGCACCTGCGCGGGCGGGCGTTGACGCTGAAGCGATATCCGAACGGATCCGACAAGCCGTTCTTCTTCGAGAAGAATTGCCCGAGCCACCGGCCCGATTGGGTGAAGACTGCAACGATCACCGGCCGAAAGTCGGGTGACTCGGTGAACCACTGCGTCATCGACACCAAGAACGGCCTCCGCTGGACCGCCAACCTTGGCGCGATCGAACTGCACGTGCCACTCTCGCACGCCACCAAGCCCGACGCCGCCCGCGCGCTGGCGTTCGACTTCGACCCCGGTCCCGGCATCACCGTCATCGACTGCGCCCGCCTGGCGATCCGCGTGCGCGATCTGCTGCGGGACTTCGAGCTGCAAACGTTCCCAAAAACCTCCGGCGGAAAAGGCTTCCACCTTTACATCCCTCTGAACGGCGCCGCGACGTTCGACGAGACGAAATCCTTCGCCCATTCCGTCGCGCTGACGCTGGAGAAGGACGACCCCAAGCGCGTGACCGCCTCCATGAGCAAGTCGGACCGTCCGAAGCGCATCTTCATCGACTGGAGCCAGAACGACCGCCATAAGACGACGGTCTGCGTCTACTCGCTGCGCGCCCGTGAGTCGCCATCCGTCAGCACGCCACTGGCCTGGGACGAGGTGGAGTCCGCCATCACGACCAAGGACGCGGACGCGTTGCGGTTCGATGCGGATGCTGTCTTAAATCGCGTGGAGGCGCTGGGGGACCTGTTCGAGCCGGTGCTGAAACTGAAGCAGAAGCTGCCGCAAAGTTAGGGGAAGAAAACGCGAGGGACCGACGGCGCGCGAGGAAGCCGCGAAGGGGGAGGGCGGCCGGCGTGTCGCCTGGGGTGCCGTTGCGGCGGTGAATTTGATCGTTCACCTGTCTATTTCGTTGTAACCGTCTTACCGCCAACGTCGTACAGAGAGTGCCCGGGTGCCCGCGCGGCGGCGTATTCGGGATAATTCGGTACCAGATCCCAAAAACGCCGAAAGACATTTGGGGTATGATGGTATGGCAGCACGTCTGAATCCGAGGTCCGATAGCAATAGACGGTAACCTTAGCCGTTGTAGCTCGTGGAATCGCATGGCCATCACGCACCCAAAGCTCGCCACATACACGCCCTCCCAGGCGGACCCGTTCGATGCGACGAAGGCTGCGCACCTGATGAACCGCGCGGGCTTCGGTGGCACCGCTGCCGAGCTTGAACGGGTGCTGCAGCTGGGCCCGCAGAACGCCGTGGATTGGCTGCTTGATTTCCCGGACGCGCCCGCTGAAGAGTTGAGCCAGGACGACATGCCGGACCTGACCAGCGTCGAGGGGTACCCGCGGAACTTTCGCGAGTACCGCAAGCTGCTGGACATGAAGAGTCGCGAGGAGCGTATGGAGCTGCAGCAGCAGTTCCAGGCCGCCAACCGCGAGGCGGTGCGTGAGACGATGGCGTGGTGGGTCCGCCGAATGGCCTACGGGCCGTTCCCGCTGCAGGAGAAGCTGACGTTCTTCTGGCATGGACACTTCACCACCAGTGCCCGCGACGAGCGCAGCGCCATGTTGATCTGGGAACAGAACGAGTGCCTCCGCCGTCATGCGGGTGGTAACTTCCGCGCGTTCGTCCACAACATCTCGCGCGATCCGGCGATGCTGGACTACCTGAACAACACCCAGAACAAGAAACAGCGCCCCAACGAAAACTACGCCCGCGAGCTGATGGAGCTGTTCACGCTTGGCATCGGCAACTATTCCGAGCAGGACATCAAGGAAGCCGCCCGCGCCTTCACCGGCTGGGCGCACGAGGGGGAGAGTTTCGTCTTCCGCAAGTACGACCACGACTTCGACGACAAGGTCTTCTTCGGCCGAAAGGGCAAGTGGGACGGGTCGGACGTCATCGAGATCATTCTGTCCCGCAAGCGCTGCGCGAACTACATCGCTGCCAAGGTCTGGGCCTACTTCGTCGCCGAGCCCGTCGACGATCAACTGGCCGCGGCGCTCGGCGACGTGCTGTACGACGCGAGGTACGACGTGCGACCGCTGCTGCGCACGATCTTCACCAGCAAGGGCTTTTACGATCCCAAGGTCATCGGCAGCCAGATCAAGAGCCCGGTGCAGCTGGTCGTCGGCACGATTCGCCAGCTTGGGCTTGAGATGCCCAGCGTCGGCCAGCTTCGCGGCGCGCTGGAACAGATGGGCCAGGTGCCACTGATGCCGCCGAACGTGAAGGGCTGGCCCGGCGGGCGCCTGTGGGTGAACACCAGCACGCTCTTCGTCCGCTACAATACCGCCGTCTGGCTGGCCGGTGGCGAGATCCCCGTCGCCCCGGGTCGCCGGTTGATGGATCGGGCAATGCGCCGGCGTGGTCAGAGTAACTTCAAGCCCGACGGTGGCCGCGACGCGGATGCGGTTGTGGATGCGTGGGTGACCACGCTCATTGGTCGGCCGATTGGCGATTCGCAAAGGAAGCTATTGCGCGAAGCGCTCGGCGATCGACCCGACCGCGAAGAGAACGTACGGCGAATGGTCCAGCTGATCGTGTCGATGCCAGAGTACCAGCTGTGCTAAGACTTAGTGGTACCATGGGTGCCCGGCCCATGTTCCGGTTTGAAGAGAAGAGACGGGCGAGCCGCCCATGGTACGCAGGAGAAACCGATGTCTGATCATCTTTCCACCCGCCGCGCGTTTCTCCAGAACGGCCTCGGCCTGCTCGCGGCCGCGACGACGGTGCCGGCGTTCCTCGATCGCACCGTGTGGGCGATGGACAAGCCGCTGGATGGCAATCGCCTTCAGCGCGCCAGCGGCAAGGACGGTAAGATCCTCGTCGTCGTGCAGTTGTCGGGCGGCAACGATGGGCTGAACAGCGTCGTCCCCTACGCCGACGACGCCTACTACCGCGCCCGGCCGGCGATCGGCATTGCCGCCAAAGATACGCTGCGCATCAACGACTACATCGGCCTGAACCCCACGCTCACGCCGTTGCAGAAGATGTACGACAACGGGCAGCTGTCGATCATTCAGGGCGTCGGCTATCCCAACCCGAACCGCTCGCACTTCCGCTCGATGGACATCTGGCAGACCGCCAACCCGCAGGACGAGATGGCGGCGACCGGTTGGGTCGGCAAGTTCTTCGACAACACCTGCGAAGGCGTCGACCCGCACGTCGGCGTGTCGATCGGTGAGAACCTGCCACTGGCCATGAAGGGCGAGCGCATCACGCCGTTGGCGTTCGAGCGGCCCGACAGCTACCGCTACAAGGGCAAGGACCGCGAGCGCTACCTGGCCCTGAACCAGTACGACGGCAGCGCGATCGACCCCGCGATGGCGAGCGATGCGCAGCACAAGCCGATCATCAAGCCGAAAAAGAAGGAGATCGAGGTCGCGACCGCCGACCAGCAGTTGGATTTCCTGCGCCGCACCGCGATGGACGCGCAGGTCTCCAGCGATCGATTGCTGAAGATCACGCGCGAGTTCCAGGCGGCCGGCACCTATCCGCGCGGCAGCTTCGGTGATGGACTGCGCACCGTGGCGGCGATGATCGGTGGCGGGCTGTCGACGCGCGTCTACTACGTCACGCTCGGTGGCTTCGACACCCACGCCGGCCAGCGCGGCCGACACGACAACCTGATGCAGCAGTTCGCTCAAGGCACCGAGGCCTTCTGGGCCGACATGCTCAAGCAGGAGAACAGCGACCGCGTGCTGATGCTCAGCTTCAGCGAGTTTGGCCGGCGCGTACAGCAAAATGCCAGCGGCGGTACTGACCACGGCGCCGCGGCCCCAATGTTCGTTATGGGCCCGAAGTTGAAACAGGGCGTCATCGGCAAGCACCCCTCGCTGACCGACCTGGACCAAGGCGACCTCAAACACAACATCGACTTCCGCAGCGTCTACGCGACCGTGCTCGAAGAATGGCTGGAGACGCCGAGCAAGCCAATCCTCGGCCAGCAGTTCAAGACGCTGCCGATGTTCAAGGCGTAGCACTGCCGGCCGTGTGCGGTGCTTTCGTGTTCGTCTTCTGTAGGACAGGCATTCCTGCCTGTCTCTCCCCCCGTATTCTCTCTTCTGTGGGCACGGGCATTCTTGCCTGTGTCTCTGCTTGTCTTCAGTTTGTCTCTTCTGGTGGGACGGACATTCTTATCTGTCTCTCTTCGAGAGAGTTGCGCCTCCTTGGATACAAAAGCGACGCGAAGGCACGAAGGCGCGGAGCCATCGCTAAGGAGATTCCACAACTTGATGCCCCGGCGGCGGTCTGGGTAAGGCAAAACGTGAATTCGTGCACCATTTTGCACCATTGTGCAACATTGATTGGTCGCGACCGGGGAGTTGAACTCCACGACGTCTGCTATTCGGTTGTCAAAGAACACGCTATCCATTTCTACGGTCGCGCTGCGCGATTGAGGTGGAGTCGGCGCAACACACGCGAAGATTCTTGTGTCCTCCTTCGCGTCGTTGTGTCTTCTTTGCTCGCGGCTTCGCCGCGTGGCAGACAAGAGTGTCCGCCCCACTGAGCAAGGCAAAGATAGGGGGGAGACACAGGCAAGAATGCCTGTGCCACAGAAGAGAATACGGGGGGAGAGGCGGACGGGGGGAGAGACAGGCAGGAATGCCTGTCCTACAGAAGAAGCTATCCCGTTGGACGACAGCGCTTGGCCTACACGGGCGCCGAGGGCGCGCTCGGTCGGCTGGCCGGGGGATCCAGTTCGACGCGGGCCCAGGGGGGCAGGTCGACGGCGGCGCCGTTGGCGTCTTCGACATAGGCTCTCGCGATCTCGGCGACCGAGAGCAGCGAGGCGATCGCGCCGCCGGGGTGGTGCGGGGCTTCACCGTCGAAAAGCTCGGGGAGGTTGCCGATTCCGGGGCCGTTCAGGTGGTTCAGGCAGGGGCGCAGCCAATCGTTAACTGTGGCGATCGCGGCGTCATCGCGAGCGTGCTCGCGCGTCCATGCGGTGACGAACGGGCCGAGCAGCCATGGGTAGACTGTACCGTTGTGCTGCGCGCGATCCCGCTCGCTCACACTGCCGGCGTAGCGACCGCAGTACCGCGGGTCGGAGGGCGCCAAGGTGCGCAGGCCGTAGGGCGTTAGAAGCTCATCGCGCACGCGCTCAAGCATTTGCTTACAACGGTCGGCGGCCAGCACGGGATGGGCCAGGCTGGCCGCCAGGACCTGATTCGGACGCAGCGACGCATCGGGACCGGCCGGCGTCAGCACGTCGAAGCACGCCCCAATGACATCGTTCCAGAAGTACGCGTTGAAGGCGTCGCGGGTCGCGTCCGCCTGAGCACGCAGGTTGGTGGCCGTGGCGGCGTCGCCGTCGGATGCGCAGAGATCGGCGCCGATGCGGAGCGCGTTGTACCACAGCGCGTTCAGTTCCACTGGTTTGCCGACCCGCGGTGTAAGGGGCACGCCAGTCAGCGGTCGGGCGTCCATCCACGTTGTGGCGCGGGTGTCATCGGTCGTCTGCAACAGGTGGTCGCGATCCACCGAAATGGCCAACGGCGTCGTGCCTTCGCTGTAGGCGGAGATGATCTTGCGGACCGCGTCGAACAGTGGCCGCATGGCGGCCGGGTCGACATCGTGCGCGTGCTGGCGGTACTGGTGGACGGCGTTCACAAACCACAGCGAGACGTCGGCGCCGTCGTAACGCGGGCCGGAACCGTCCTCGGGGTACGACGATGCGATCAACCCATCCTTCAGCGTGCCGGCGATTGTGCACAGCAAGTTTAACCCGTCTGCAAATCGGCCGGTGACGAGGTACGTGCCGCTGAACGCGATCAACGCATCGCGCACGGATGGCGGCGCCCACGGGTACTGCGTGATGCCGGGCCCGCGCTGCCGGGCGGCCTCGGTGGGCACGGTACAGCTGAACTGGCAGAGCGAACGCTTCAGTGGCGCGGGCACGGGAACGGGGGCAAAGGTGGTGTCGTCAAAGGCGACGCTGTCGCACTGCAGGTCGGCCTGCGACAGGGCTGCGTCGAAGTCGATCGTGTCGGCGCTGCAGATGAAGTTGGCGGTCTGCCCCGGGTAAAGCGCCCAGCGGAGGGTCGCGGGTGACCAGACGTCTTCCAAGCCCGCGTAGCCGCGTTCCATGTCGCGGCGGTAGATCGAGTTCAGGTACCACGCGGGCGAACTGGCGAACGCGCCATCGTGGGCGAAGAACACCTCGGGCGTGCGGGCGGTGGGGGGCACGCGGTACTGGAGCTTGCCGCGCTTCTCGACGATCAACCGACCGTTCCACTGGTACATCAGTTCGTGGATCGGCCGCAGCGCCAGCATTGGCCGCATCTCGAGTTCCACCGGATGATCGCCGGCCAACAGCGTGTAGCTGATGCAGACCGTGTTCTGCCCGCGAACCAGGCGCAGCGTCTTCTCGATCGTCCAACCATCGCCTTGATAAGCCCAGCGGGGAACGGGAGATCGGCTGAAGCAGCGCAGAAATTCGATGCCGCGCGGGTGGATGATGCCGGGGTATTCGTTGCTGGCCAATGGCCACGCGTTGCCAGCAAAGGAAACGGTTTCCTCAACCCGGCTCAGCAACACCATACGCCGCACCGGTGGCGTCATGGCGGCCACGAGCAGGCCATGGTACTTGCGTGTGTTCAGACAGGGCACCGTCGAGCTTGCGTACCCGCCGATGCCGTTCGTCGTCAGCCATTCACGTTGGGTCAATCCGTCGAAACCCAATGTGGATAAATCTTGGCCTTCCACCGTGTCCTCCCTGTTCGGACCTATTCATCATACTCGATAAAACCCACCGGGGTTGACGAAACTTTGGACAGGGACGCGGTAAGAACGCGCTAGGGCCGAAAGGTGATGTTGATGCGGGAAAACGATGGGTCAACTACGGAGAATAGGCGATAAGCCGTGTACGGTCAGCGGCTTTGTGAGGCGAGTTACGATTTATGGCGTGGCTCGTCGACTTGGCAAGACGCACGTAGGGGAAGGCACGGCGGCCTGCGCCTAAATTGAGCGCCGAAGCGGAGCGGACAAGACCCCATGTCATCCCGAAGGGAGCGGTAGCGACCTGAGGGATCTCGTGTATCTGGCGACGCCGGCCGTTGGAGATCCATCGGGTCGCTACCACTCGCCTCGGAATGACAGGTTGGGCATTGCGCGGCCGTTTTATCCGCTAGCGTTTAGTACTGTGGCCCACCCGGGTTTACGTCCTTGTTCCACAGCAGGATGCCACCGGCCATGCTCTTGACGTTCTTGAAGCCCTGGCCGCGCAGGATCTGGGCGAACTGAAGCGACCGCGCGCCACTGCGGCAATGCACGATCACCTCTTCGTCCTTGTGCGGCTTCAGGTCGCCGATGTGCTGGGCCAGCTGTTGCAGCGGGATCAATTTGGCGCCTTCGATGTTCGTGATCTCGAACTCGTTGGGCAGCCGGCAGTCGATGAAGACGAACTTGTCATGCTTGTCGAGCTTGGCCTTCACCTCGCGAGGCGTTACCTCCCAATCGGGCTTGAACGCGTAGCCGGGTGGCAAGCCCTTGTCGTCCAGCGACGGGTCGGGCTGAGGCTTGTTGCCGGACTTGGCGTTCTGCACCTCGGCTTCCGTTTCCGCCAATGACTTGGGGTCCAGGATCGGCGAGCCGCAGAACTGCTCGTAGTCGATCGGTTCGGTAATGGTCGGATTGTCGCCGCACACTGGGCAGGTGGGGTCGCGGCGAACCTTGAAGGTTTTGAACTCGAGATCGAGCGCCGCGAACGTTGTCAGCTTGCCGATCGCCGGCGTGCCGATGCCGAGGATCAGCTTGATCACCTCGTTGGCCTGTAGCGTGCCGATGATGCCCGGCAGCACGCCGATCACGCCACCTTCAGCGCAGCTCGGCACCGAACCCGGATCCGGTGGCTCGGGATACATGCAGCGGTAGCACGGCCCCTGTTCGCCAGCGCGCAGCGGGTTGGGCAAATGCGGCGCGAAGACGGTGACCATGCCTTCGAAACGGAAGATGGAGCCGTAGACGTTCGGCTTCTTTAGAATGACGCAGGCGTCGTTCACGCAGTATCGCGTGGGGAAGTTGTCGGTGCCGTCGATGATGACGTCGTAGTCCTTGATCAAACCGAGGACGTTCTCGGAGTTCACGACGGTCTTGTGTTCGATGACGTTGCAGTCCGGGTTCAGGTCCTTCAACCGCTTGGCCGCGGCTTTGACCTTGTCTTCACCCAGGGTGCTGACGCCGAACAGCACCTGCCGCTGGAGGTTGCTGGGGCTGACGACGTCCACGTCCGCCATGCCGATCGTGCCGACGCCAGCAGCGGCCAAGTACAGGCTGATGGGCGATCCCAATCCACCGGCGCCAATGCAGAGGATCTTGGCGTTCAGCAGCTTCTTCTGACCTTCCACGCCCACTTCGGGCAGGATCAGGTGGCGCTTGTACCGGTTGACTTGTTCGCTGGTGAGGTTGGGGAGTGTGCTCATGTTGGTGTTCTCGTGGTCTGATTCTTTTGAGACGTTCGTGGTCCGTCGCGCGCTACTTCTTCGCCGGTTGATACGACCCCGCCGGTGATCGCAGCCCAATGGCCATGCGGTTCCATGCGTTGATCGCGGCGATGACCCACGTCAGGTCGACGGCTTCCTTTTCGTTGAAGTGCGCCCGCATCGCTTCGTAAGCCGCATCGGGCGCATGCGTGTCGCCGACGCGGGTCAGCACTTCCGTCCACTCCAGTGCCGCACGTTCGCGGTCGGTGTAGTACGGTGCCTCGGCCCAAGCATCCAGCCCGTAGAGCCGTTGCTCGGCCTCGCCGTTGGCCCGGGCGTCCTTCCAGTGCATGTCGATGCAGAACGCACAGCCGTTCATCTGCGACGCCCGCAGCTTCACGAGGTGGATCAGGCCGTGATCCAGGCCGCTGCCGTTGATGTACGCCTCGACCCCGGACATGGCCTGGTACGCCTTCGGCGCGATCTGCGGAAAGTTGATTCGTGGTTGCATGAGCCCTCGTAAACGAAAAAACCATGCCCGTGGGGAAGCAAATTCTTCCCGTCGGCATGGCCCGTGGCAGAGACGCTCTGCCGCGCTTTAGCTGATGTGAGCTAAGGCTCACGGGCCGCAATCTGCGTTCAAATCGCCCTGGCAACCGTTCGTGCGCTGCCGTGCTAAATTTTCTGACTTCAAACTGTAGGGTGAGGGATGAACTCGGTCAAGAGTGGCGGTGTGGGAGGCGAAACACCCCCCGCGTGCTCGTCATCCTGAAGTACTCCGAAGGCTCTCTTCCGGCCGCACAGCGAATACGGGGGGAGATCCTTCGGAGTACCTCAGGATGACGGTTGGCGCAGCGTCCGGAATGCGCGCGGGCCATCAATCAATCCAGGCTACTCCACCTTCGCGCCGCACGTCGTGCAGAACTTCGCACCGGGCGCCAGGGCCGCGCCGCAGTTCGTGCAGAACTTCTTCGCAACGTTTCCGCCGTCCGCCGGTGTCGTCGGCGCATCGGGCGCCGGTGGGGTGGCAACGGGGGGCGTCGCGGGGGGCGCATCGGTGGCGGGGGCGCTGTCTCCCAGTGCTTCCACGGGGATGCTGGCCGGGTCGAACGTGATCGACGTCGTCGAACCGGCGTTCACCCAGAACGGCTCGGCGAACCGCTTGCCGGCGAAGGTGGTCACGAACGTGTACTTGCCAGGTTCCAACTGCTTCTCCGTTCCGAATGGCGCCTTGGCGAGCGGGTTGCCCTGCTCGTCGAACAGCTCGTACTGCTCCGGAATGCCGAAGACCGAGGACTTCAGCTCGCGCACGAGTTGCTCGCTGTTGTTGGCGGCCAGATACGTGCCGCCGGCCGCCTTGGCCATCGCCTGGAGCTGTTCGCTCCAGTCGGCGCGGTTGATGTCGAAGCCGACGATTCGCAGCTTCACGTTCGACAGCTTCCCGAACTCCGCAGCCGCCTTGATCGGATCGCGTCGCGGTTGCGAGTCCTCACCGCCATCGGTCAGCAGCACGCAGGTGATGGGCGACGCTTCAGTGCCCTGCATGCGCGCCAGGTCCTTGGCCGCCTCTTCCAGGCTGAACGCCAGCGGCGTCTTGCCGCGAGCGCGCAGGCCGTTGACGATGTCACCGATCTTCTTGCGGTCCAGCGTCGCCATCGGGACCAGCAGCTTGCTGTCCTCGCTGGCGCCTTCCTCGATCGCGCGCAGGCGATAGCCGTACGCGCGCATCGCGACCTCGCTGTTGTCCGGCAGCGCCTCCAGCAGCGCGCGGACGGCGTCCTTGGCGATCTCGAACTTTTGCCGGCCGGCCATCTCGACCAGCATGGAACCGGAGCAGTCCAGGATGACGTACAGCCGATTGCCCGGCGGCACCTCGACGGCGGTCTTCAGCAGGCCGGGGCCCGTCTTCTCGGTATGGCCGAGCGACTCGGTGGCGCGCGTCAGGAAGAGCAGCGCGAAACTCGTGGGGATCTCGGCGTGCAGCTCGCTCTCGGGCCCGCTGGGCCAGAACCACAGGCCCGTCTCCTTCTGTCCCTGAAGCAGCCACTCTGCGCCAAGCGGGTACCACTCGTACTCGCCGATGAACTCGGTGTCGAGAATGCGCCCGACGCGCTCGAGCGAGTACAGATAGTAGTAGACCCAGTCGTCCTTGTTCTCCGGATGGTTGTCGACCATGAAGCGGGCGTTTAACCATGCCAGACCACGCTCGACCGACTCATGGTCCCAGGGCTGTGCTTCGCCCAGTTCATGACGCGTGATGGCGGTGGCGCAGATGCCGGCGCAGGTCATGCTGCCGTAGCCGTAGCTGCTGCCATGATAAGACCAACCACCGTCGATATCACTTTGACGCTCCAGGTTCTCCTTGAGCAGGCGCTGGAACGTCTCGGGTGGAACGGCCACTCCACTGCGGCTTGCCGCATGCAGGCCAAGCAGCGCGTACTGCGTGACCGAGTTGTCACCGCTCTGTCCCGCTTCCCAAGGAGTGCGGCGCTTCAACGGCGCGCCACCGGCGGGGGGCTCGCCGGGCGGGTGGCCACCGGCGACCATCAGGGTCCGGCGTGCGGGGCGGTCCTGTGCGTTCAGGCCCGGCACGGGTTCGCGGCGGCCGTAGTTCCACGTGCCGTCCGAGCCTTGCTGGTCGAGCAGCCACTGGGCGCACTCGCGCAGCTTCGACGAGAACGCCGGGTCGCCGTACGAGTCGATGATCATGCAGACGATGCCGATCTCGTAGGTGCTGTGCCGAGCTGCTAACTCATACTTTGCGAGCATGCCACGCAGGTGGGCATCGAACGCTGGGTTCTTCTTGTGATAATTCGAGTGGACGAGCGCCAGCGCCACGAGGATGTCGTTGTCCTCGGCGCCGAACGGCTCGCGTTCCCGGTTCAAACGCTCGATCGTTCGCTTCCAGAGGCCCTCGGCACCACGATCGATGGCGGCGTTCACCATCGCGGGCGTTAGCCCGACGCCCTCCAGCCCTTGCGGCTGGCGCTCCTGCTTGGCCCGCACGCGGGCCGGGAAGAGCTTGTCGCCCACCTTGATCGTCACGCCCTTTTCAGCCTTCAACGGCTTGGCGGGCTCGGCCGGCTTCTGCGTGACAGCCGGCTGCTCTACTGCGGGTTGGGCGGGCGTGGCGGTCGCGACCTGTTCGGGCGTCGCCTCTGGCTTATCGGTCGCGGGCGCATCGGGCTTGGCGCCTGCATCCGCGACCGCAGCACCCAATGCGGGCAGGTCGATGATCTTCGCCAGGCTCAACCCGTTGTACGCCAGCCGCGGTTTGGCCTCGGCCGCGTCGATCGCGTAGACGACCTGAAAGCTGCGCGTCTCGCCCGCCGGCACCCAGTGCAGTTCGGCCGGCTGATGGACGCCCTGCGTCGTCACGTCGGCGTACGCCTCCTGTTCACCGGCCGACGTCGCGTACTTCAGCTGTTCCTTCGCCTGGAGGAACTCACCATCCGTCCCCGCGTTTTTCACGCTGACATCCAGCACGAGGAACTGCTGCCCCTCGGGCGCCTTCTGCCCCCCAAATTCCGGCGCCGCGGCGCTCCCGGTCACGGCCAGGCGGAACATCTCATCTGAGATCGCTTCGGAAATCGGTTTGCGTTCCACCAGCGCGGGGCGCGTGCCCTCGATCGGGAGCGTCAGCCCCTTTGGGCGGATGACCTTCCCCTCGGGCGTTTTGGCGTTCGGAACGTCGCAGCGCAGCTCGATGCTCTTGGTCTCGGCCGGCGCCAGGAACGCGATCGTGCCGCCGGTCGGCAGGTCGGGCAGAAAGCGGGGCGATTCGCCCAGCGGTGACAGTTCGGTAATGGCGGCGTAACCGTACTCTCCGTCGACGACGAGCGTGGCGTACTTCATCGCATCGGTCCAGTCGGCGACGGTACCGACCTTCATCTTCGCGCCGGGCTTGGCCTTCGGGTCGAACGCGCTGGCGTCGGCCTCGGTGGCGAACTCGCTGGTGGCGCGGAAGTCGACCGTGATGTACTGCATGCTCGGCGGCGCCGTGCGATCGGCCAACTTCGGCTGCTTCTGGATGCCATAGACGGCCGCGTTCAGCACCTCGTTCTTCACCGGTTCCGCAAGCGGCTTTTCCGTCGATGCGAGCGAGCCACCCGCGGGCACGACCAACGGCAATGTGAAGTGGCCGTGGGCGTAATCGTAAAAGCGGACCTCGAGTGTCTCCACCTCGCCCGCCGGCAGTTTGAAGACGGCGTTGCCGCGGACGGTCGAGCCAATGCGCTCCAGGCTGAAGTCGGCCGCCGGCACGTGGCCCGGCAGGTCGTTGGCCAGCGGGTGTAATCGCGCGGTCTGCCGCCCGTTGACGACGACGTACAGGTGGTCGCCGAGCTGCGGGATTCGGTATTCGGTGGGCGTTTGCCGCTCGCGCACGAGCGTGAGCGGGATGATGTTTTCGAACTCCACCTCAAGCACGAGCAGCGACCGACCCTCAGCGGCCTTCACCGGGCCGTACTCCTTGCGCGCAGCGAGGCGATGGACAGTGAAGTGGGCGGCGCGGTTACCAGCGGTCGCACCGTAGGGCTGCGACTCATCGCCGGCTAACGATACCGGTGGGGCGACCGCAGTCGTGGTGATTGGCTTGGCCGCCGCAATTGGGTCGGCGGCCGCGGTGGCGGCCGACAGGTCGATTGCTGCATCAGGCGTGACGGCGGCGGCGACGAGCTCGTGCCTTACCGGCGCTTTCGCGTCGCTCGTGACGAATGTGCGACCGATCGTGTAGCGGTTGGCCGGGCCCTGGATGATCCACGCGTTGCCGACTTGCATCGGGCGGGGGTCGGGCAGGCCGGGGCCCGAGCGGACGACGAACTGCACAGCGGGATAGGCCTTGGCAATCTCGCTGGCGAGGCCGACATCAATGCCCCACCCCAACACGACCACACCGTCCGCCTGCTCCTTGGCCGACTCGATCACGTCGGAGAGGCTCTTGAGCGGATCGCCGATGGCTAACCCCGGCGCCGGCGCGAACGACGTCATGGTGATGCCGGTGACGGCGAGCTTCTTGCCGCCCGTCTCCACGACGGCGAACGGCTTGGCGATGCGCTCCTGCCCACCGGCCCGGTAGACGTTGGCCGATACCACGGGCACGTGCGAACCTTCAACCACGGCGCGCACGGCATCGGCGCCCGAGCGTAAATCGACGGCGCCGAGGTTCACGGCCTCGTACCCCAGCATCGTGAACGCCGCGCTAAGGTCGGCGGCGTCGACGCGATGCGGGCCGATGGCGCCACCACCGGCCAGCATGGCCGCGGGCGCGTCGCCCTCGGCGGCGGCGGCAAGGCCGGCGGTGGTGACGATGAGCGGTGGGCCGGCCGGCTCGCCATTGACCGCCTGCGCCCAAAGCGGGCTGGACACCGTCGTGGCAAGTACGAACAAGCGCGAACACATCCGTGCGACTGCAGAACCTCGCATCGTCATCTCCCGAAACTCCGACCTTCCATGCCAACACGCTCGCGCGGCTCGCCGCGAGAGCCGAACTCGCTACTCGGCAGCCTTGTAACCCCAGAGGTTGATGCCGCCACCGATCGCGGCGTTGATCACACCCAGCGCCTGTCCGACGACGAATTTCTGGCTGGCCGACAGCGCCGCACGCCCGGCCAGGTTAACGCCGAGCGCGCCGGTTCCCAGGCCCAGAAAGCATCCAAGCATCTGGATCGCGTTGGCGTTGCGGGCCTTGCCCTGCAGCTTGCCCCCACCCTGCTTCTCGATCTCCCATTGCTGCAGGACCATAACGAAGATCAGGCACACGCCGACGATAAAGATCTGCATGCCGTACTCGACCATCGCGCTGCCTCGGCCCCCGTCACGCCGGCCGAGGATAGTGCCGGTCTCCGGATCCAAAGACCACCAACTGAGGTCGGCCGCGTCGATGTCATTTCCCGCGGCGGGGGCGGTGAACGCCAGCACGCGGTGACCGGTCGGTTCGTGCTTGCTGATCCAGTTGCGGTCGGACTCGGCGAGCGTCGCGCTGACCGATTGCGGCGCGGCCTGTCGGGGGTCGAACGCCACCATCGTGCTGCCGGCGAGGCGCAGTCGTTGCGTGTCCACCAGCGCCGACCGGCCCATCCCCGACTGGATCGACGTCTCGGGTAACACCGCCTCGGCCGCCGTGTCGAACACGCCTTGCCGCAGCGCCGCCATTGGCGCGGTCGCGGTGGCGTCGGCGTTGCGTGGCACGAAGCTCAGGCCGTTGTCGACGATGTCCATACCGAACCGCGCGCAGGCGTGCGCGCCGTCCTTGCGACCGCAGAACCGGCGCTCGGCGATCACCAGTTGCGGGCGGTCCCAAAGCGGGGCGACCTGCGGGTTCTCGCGAACCAACCTCGCCAGCCCCGCCTGCCGCACCTGCGCGAAGCCTGCGAGGAACGTGGGGAACGTGCTGCCGCGCGTCGTGGAGAGTTTGTTCAGCTCCTCGTTGGTCGTCTCGCCGTCCTGCAGCATCGGCAGCACGGCGTCGATCATCTTCACCGACTCGCTCAGCGCGTCGTGCGCGGCGACCGCGGGGTCGAGCAGGTGCGACTGCAACAGCATCTGCCACGACAGCATCGGGCTAAGCCGGTGCTCACCGGTCGTGTCGGCCTTCGTCAGCAGCACGCGCGACTGCACGCGTGGCTCGGCGCCGGGCGAGGTGAAGGTCATGCGGACGGCCAGATCGACGAACGTCGATTCCGGCTCGGCGGCGGCGTCATCACCGCCACCCATCAGGCCGCCGAACATGCCACCGGTCGCCTGGCCGATCTCGGCGGCGCCCTTCACCCGGCCGTCGGTGGTCATCTCGAAGACGTTCCCCTTCAGGTCGAAGACCCGCGATGAGAAGTTTCGCGCGCCAAGGCTGATGACCGCCTGAAAGCGTTTGATCGACATCAGCTGCTTGACCGCGGCTTCGGGGTCCATCTCGAGGAGTTCGGTCGCAGAGGGAATCTCCTCACCAGGGACGATCACCAGTGCCGGGGAGGCCCACAACGCGTCGGCCGCGATGATGGGCATCTCGCCGACGATCGTCTCCTGCTCGCTGCCCGGCTCACCATGACGGTAAACGATTTGGAACTGCACGGCGTGCTGCAACTCGGCGGGCATGGCGTCCATCGCCGCGCCGTTCTGGCCGCGAGCGGCATCGGTGGCCCCGGGGAAGCTGGGGTCGAGCGCCCGCCAGCCACCCTGGCCATCGCTCACCTCCACCCACACGTGGTCGGTGGCGCGGTCGGTCAGCTCGGCGACCCACTTGTCGTGCGGGCGACCGAGCTTGATGCCGGCTGCGGCGATCTGGTCCTGCAGGTACTTCAGTTCCGATTGGGTCGCGCGTTCGGCCTGGGTGATGATGTCGAGCGATGCGGCCTGTTGATCGGCAATGAGCCCGTCGAGGTAGGCCTTCTCAAGCCCAACGCGGGCCGCGAAGTCGGCGGGCACGCCTTCGGTTGCCGGGGCATTGGTAGGAACGAGTTCACCCAGCAGGCCGGCGAGCGGGTCGGTGGCGAGGTACTGGTCGACGAGCGTGCGCGCGGCGTCGGCGGGCAGGGTGCCGCGCACCAGTCGGGCGCCATGACCACCGGCGGCCAGCATCTCGACCAGCAGCAGGCTCTTGTCGAACGAGTTGGCCGCCCGGGCGGCCAGCGCCCCGCGCGAACCGCGCAGCACGCCGCGGTACGGTTCGTAGCGGACCTGGTCGCGGACGTACGAGAACATCTTGTCGACGTCGTTCCCCAGCGCCGCGGCGCGGGCGGTGACGTCGCTCGGCGACGCGTTCGGTTGACGAAGTTCGACCTTGGCGACCTTGGTCATCTGCTCGAGGAAGGCCACCGCCCGCTTCACTTCGGCCGTGCTATCAGCGTCGTCACCGGCCGCCGGCGCGGGCTGGGCGCGGGCGGTCGTCGCGAAGCCGGTCCAGGCGGCGGTCATGAGGACGGTGAACGTAAACCGGGCCAGACGGGAACAGAAGTCGTTTGAGAGTTGCATGGTCAAAGCTCCACCGCGCTGTTGGGCGGCGTAATGCGGGCGTGGGATGTCTTGTTCGCCGCGACGCGCGGGTTGGGCTGTTGGCACAACGTCGTCTCACGCGACCCGGTCGACGAGGAGCGCGGCACACGTACGGATATGCTCCCCGGCGGCAGGCTCCGGCGCGTCCCACATCACGACGCCGACCTGCGAAAGCCCGCGGCGGCGCGTTAACGGCGCCGCGGGTGATGTCAGAGCATTCCCGTTACTGGATCTTCGTGCCATCGACCGGGCAGAACTTCGCGCCGGCCTGCTGCGCAGCGCCGCAGCTCGGGCAGAACTTCTTGCCGGCCTGGGCGTCACCACCCGTGGCGGCAGCCGGGGCAACCGCGGGAGCAGCAGCGGCGGCGGGAGCGGCGGCCGGGGCGGCGCTGGCGGGCTTGGCCGGCTGGTTCGTCAGGAACCGGTCGATCTTCGGCAGGCTCTTACGGACGGCGTCGTCCAGGGCCAGGCGAAGGATCTTGCCCTTGTCATCTTCCGACACCTCGATGTCGGCATCGGCGTTGGCGCTGGCGCCCAGGATGTCCACGCCCATCGCGCCGGCGGTGTCGGTCTTCTTGTACTCGCTGAAATTCGAGACGAGCAGCGCGCCCGTCGTCGGGTCGACCAGGCGAATGTCCACGCCGGCCTCGGTCGTCAGCTTGACGTTCTTGCTCTTGATGTCGAGGCCACCGGCGTTGAAGAACTCACCACCGACCTGCGCCAGGCCAAAGCCCTTTTCGTTACGCTCGGTCTTCACGCGGAGGTTGGTCACCTTGCCCAGCAGCAGGTAGTCGACGCCGCGCACCTGCGCGGTCTTGGCCAGTTCATCGGACTTCACGATGCCTTCGAGGTTCTGCTCGTCCAGCAGCTTTTCCAGCTGGGCGCGCTCGATCACCTGGAATCGCTCCGTCTGATCCAGCAGCGTCGTCATCTGGTCGGCGGCGAGTGTGTCGAGGCCGCCGCCAGCCATGCCACCTTCGGCCTTCACGTTGAAGGGGGGCACGCCGACGCGCGGGCGGTTCACGCCCTGCGGCGCCGGCGGGTACTTGCCGACGTTTTCGGTCAGCACGTCGCGCTGGGCGGCTTCCTTGTTGCTCGAGCAGCCCATGAGGAGGCTCGACACGAGAACCGAACCAACAACGGCACCACGGCCGACCGATTTACAAACAGCGTTCATCGTATTTCTCCAAAGCGGCGGAACCCCCGCCGGTAGTGTGTATGACTCTTATGACGGGAAGTGGTTAGTGCAGACCTTGCTCCAGGAACTGCGACCGACGCTTTTCTACTGCTGCCCCATCGATCACAGTTGCGCCACCGTATTTAATATTGTGCCACACTTTTATCAAGCAGGTACGCAATCAATCGCAATTCTCTTAAAGCGGGCTCAGGTGGAAGCGGGAGGGGTCTCTGGACGTTCTACTTGAATCAAACACGTGTGTTCTGCACACCGCGTCGAAACTGGCCAGCGGTGGTGCCGGTCACCTGCTGAAAGACGCGCCCAAAATGGTTGGCTCGGGCGAAACCACAAGCATGGGCGACTTCCTTGATCGACAGGGTGGTGGTCGACAGCAGGTGGCGCGCAAGTTCGACGCGCAACTGCCTCAATCGCTCCGCCGGGCCGATGCGGTACGTCTCGTGGAACAACCGGCTTAGCTGACTGCGCGATAACCCAACGGCGCTGGCGATGTCGTCGACGGTGAGGGGCGACGAGAGTTGATGGCGGCAGAATTCCTCGGCCTCCTCGATGCGCCGGTCACGCGTCGCCGGCGTGGCGTCGTCGGCATCGGCACGGCGGGGTGCTTTCTCGTCCGCCAGCGCGCCCAGCAGTTCCCACAACGCTGCCATAATGCCCGCGTGCCGGGCCAGCCCCCCGCGCGACGCCGCCGACTGCAACCGATGCGCCGCCAGTTCGACCACCTTGCTCTGCGTGTCGAACCGACGGTCTCGTCCTAGGGACGCCAGAAACTGGCGTAAGGGGTTGTTGGGATCATCGGTGATGCGCAGGTCGATCAACTGCACGGTTGGGTCTACCCGGGGGATCTGCGTCACCACGTGCCACGTGTTGGCCAGAATCACGCACGCCGTGCCGACCTCGAGCGTCACCTCTTCGTCGTCGTCGAACCGAATGCCCATCGAACCGGACAACGCCCACAGCACCTGCACCTCGGCGTGCTGGTGGGCCCGGTGCCACTTGGCGGTGCCCAATTGGGCGATCGCCAGGTACGGCACCCCCTGCGCGGGCAACGCCAGCGTACGGGTAATCACATAAGCGGAAGCGGCTTTGGGCATGCGACGATCAGAGCATAGATAAGACGATATTTGCCTTGCGATGTCCAGCATTTATGGCAGATTTACAGCACCAGATCGCGGCCGATGCGGCATGCAGGTCTTTTGGAACGAACGGCTCAACGGAAGGTGCTCGATCTTATGTCCAATGCCATCCCGCTTATCGATTGTGATATTCACCCCGAGGCAACGAAGGACAACCCACTGGACCCGTTCGTCCCCGAGGAGGCGCGCGAGATGATGCGCCAGGGGCTCAGCGGTTCGCCTGGGACGGGCTATTCCAACCCGTTCGGTGTGACGCGGCGTGACGCCGAGTGCAAGGATCCGAACAAGATCGGGGTCGACCACCTCGATAAGTACGGCATTCGCTACGGCATCCTGCAACCGCCGGGCATGAAGGCCAGCCTGACCAATCAGCCCGATGCCGCCAACGCGATCGCCCGTGCCTGGAACGACTGGCAGATCAACACGTGGCTCGCCGCCGACAAGCGCATCCTTGGCAGCGTGTGCATCAACGTGAACGACCCGCAGGCCGCGGTGAAGGAAATCCGTCGGGCGGGCGCTCATCCGCAGATGGTGCAGGTGAACGTGAGCGGTGAAAGCCGCGACCTGTACGGTCATCGGCGGTACTTCCCGATCTACGAGGCGATGTCGGAGATGAACCTGCCGCTCTGCCTGCATCCTGGCCAGGAAGGGTCGATGAACAGCGCGACGCCGGTCGGCCGGCCGAGCACGTACTTCGAGTGGCACACGATTATTCCGCTCACGTTCCAAGCGCATCTGGTCAGCCTGGTGCTGGAGGGCGTGTTCGAGAAGTTCCCCAAGATGAAGCTCGTGCTGTGCGAGGGTGGCGTGGCGTGGTTGCCCCACACGATCTGGCGGATGGACAAGAACTTCAAAGCGCTGCGCAGCACGACGCCCTGGCTCCGCCGGGCGCCGAGCGAGTACGTGTTCGACCACGTGCGCCTGACCACCCAGCCACTGGAGGAACCGCAGGTCCCCGAGCAGCTGCTGTCGATCTTCGAGATCATCAAGGCCGAGCGCACGCTGATGTTCGCGACGGACTTCCCCCACTGGGACTTCGACGAGCCCACCCGCACGTTGCCGCGGGCGATCGACCCGGCGATGAAGCGTCGCATCTTCTACGACAACGCCGCCGAACTGTACGGCCTGCCGAAGGCCGACGCGCAACAGCCCGCCTCGAACACCGCCGCGTCTGCCGCTGCCGCCGGCGCGGCCGCAGCGGCGGCGGCGATCGCTCGCATGCAGGGGGCCAACGTATGAGCACCGCCAAACCCAACGAGAAACCGTTGCCGATCGACACGTCGTACGGCACGGAAAACAAGGCGATCGACTTCGCGTTCAAGGTTGCCTTCGAGGCGCAACCCCCCAAGGCGCGCAACGGCAAGCGCGTCACCGTGTGCGCCGCCAGCGAACTGCCGCCGGGCAAGCGGCGCATCGTGGAGGTGCCGGGCCACTCGATCGGCGTGTTCAACATCGACGGGCAGTTCCACGCCATCCGCAACGTCTGCCCGCACTACGGCGCGCCGCTATGCCAGGGCAGCGTCCACGCGACGCACAAGCCCGCCGAGGTGCACCAGTTCGAGCCGGCGCTGAACGGCCGAGTGCTGCGCTGCCCGTGGCACGGGTGGGAGTTCGATATTCCCAGCGGCAAGGGCCTGTATGACAAGAACAGCAAGGTGATGACTTACCCGGTCGAGGTAGACGCCAAGGGGGACGTCGTCGTCACCGTTTGATCAATGCGTCACGTGGGTAGGGGCAGGCCCATGAGTCTGCCCCTGCGCGTGGACGTTGCCCACCGCCTTGCACACCCCGGAGCGCCCGCCGAAGATTGCGCCCTATGCGTAATCTCCTGCCGTCGTCTCGCGTCCGCACCCCCTTCGAGAACCAGACCGCCATCATCCATGGCGGCGACTACAACCCCGACCAGTGGCTGTCGACCGTCCCGACGATCGTCGACGACGACGCGAAGCTGATGCGGCAGACGGGCATTAACTCGTCGAGCGTCGGCATCTTCGCCTGGGCCTCGCTGGAACCGGCCGAGGGCACGTTCACGTTCGACTGGCTCGATCGCGTGATGGATGCGCAGGCCGGCATCGGCAACCGCGTGATCCTGGCCACGCCCAGCGGCGCCATGCCGACGTGGCTCGCCGAAAAGTACCCGGAGGCCCGGCGGGTGGACGCCAAGGGTTTCCGCGCTCACTACGGTGGTCGGCACAACCACTGCTGGTCGTCGCCGGCCTATCACGATCGGGTGAAGGTCATCAATACGAAGCTCGCCGAGCGGTACAAGGATCACCCGGCGCTGTCGATGTGGCACATCTCCAACGAGCTGTCGGGCCACTGTTTCTGTGACCTGTGCCGTGGTTGGTGGGCGTCGTGGCTCGAGCAACGTTACGGCAAGCTGAAGGAAATGAACGACGCCCACTGGGCCTACTTTTGGTCGCACCAGTCGTTCGAATGGCGGCACGCCGAGCCGACGGACGAGGTGATGGACGGGCTGGCGCTCGATTGGATGCGCTTCACTAACGAACAGCTGATCGACTGGTACCAGTTCGAGGCCAACATCCTGCGGCCGATCACGCCCGGCATCCCGATCACCACGAACTTCATGACGACCACGCATGGCCTGAACTACCAGGCGATCAGCCGCGTGGTGGACGTGGTCGCCGACGACCAGTATCCCGGTTACGACCCATCGAACTCGCGCTTCGCGCGGTCGGCGGCGTACTGGTCGATGAAACAGGACCTGTACCGCTGCTTCAAGCCCGAGCGCACGTTCATGCTGATGGAATCGTGCCCCGGCGCAGTGCAGTGGCGCACGCCGCAGAAAGCCAAGCGGCCGGGCGTGCATCGGCTGGAAATGCTGCAGGCAATCGCCCACGGCGCCGATGGCACCTGCTACTTCCAGTTCCGCGCCGGCCGCGGTTCGTGCGAGAAGCTGCACGGGTCGGTCGTCGAACACTGGGGCACCGAACGACACACCGAAACGCGCCGCTACCGCGAGCTGCGCAGCCTGTCCGACACGTACGACAAGTTACCCGCGGTGCTCGGGACGTCGGTTCGTCCGCAGGTGGCGATCGTCTACGACTGGGAAAGCCGATGGGCTCAGCAGTTGTCTGGCGGCACCGGGGTCAGCACGCCGAACTGGCAGGCAAACACGCTGCACTACTACGACGAAATCGCCACCGAGCAGTACGAGCAATTCTGGCAGCGCGGCATCCCGGTCGACGTGATCTCGAACGACCGCGAACTGTCGCGCTACAAGATCGTGGTCCTGCCAATGCACTGGATGATGACGCCAACCTTCGCCGCCAAGATTCGCGCGTACGTAAAGGCCGGCGGCACCGTCGTCGCAACGTGGGACACGGCGATGGCCGACGCGCACAACCGCATGCTGCTCGGCGGATGGCCGGGCGAAGGGCTGGGCGACGTATTTGGCCTGTGGGTGGAAGAGGTCGACCGCCATGCCCACGGTACGCCGCGCGCCATCAGCGGCCTGCCCGGCTCCGGTGGCGACGTCGCTGCCCTCATGCATCTGACCGGCGCCACGCCCATCGCCACGTTCGCTGAGGACTTTTATTCCGGCGAGCCTGCGGTCACGCACCATGCCTTCGGCAAGGGGCAAGCCTACTTCCTCGGCACACGGCTGGATGCCACCGCCAGCGCCTCGCTGTACCAGAAATTGATCTCGGACAACGGCGTCACCCCGATCATCGATGCCGATCTTCCCGCGGGCGTCACGGCTCAATTGCGCGGTGCGGGGGATGAGGCATATATCTTCCTCATGAACTTCTCGGACGAAAAACAGAAGATCACGCTTCGGTCCGGCGAACTTCAGGATGTGGAGACCGGTGAACTGACCCAGAAAAAACTGACGCTTGAGCCGCTGGCAGCGAAGATCTATCGGGCGGTGTAAGCGGGGCGGCACAGGCAGGGCCGGACAGGGCACGGTTGTGCAGGGCACGGCGCAGGCTAAGTTGTCATCCCGATGGGAGCCTTGGCGACCTGAGGGATCTCCCACTGCCGAGAGAATTCTTGCCAATCGAGTTCCCTCCCGTCGCCTTTAGGCTCCGCTCGGGATGACACCCGGCGCGTCTCGCGTCGCGGGATCTAGTCCGACAGGCAGTGACTTGCCCTCTCCCGGAGGAACCGACAAGAAAGCCGCCTATCGATCGTTAGCCGTCACCCGATCAAACACGTTCGTCTTAACCGTCGCATACTTCCCACTCCCCGCGGGGCTCGGCAGTTGACCCAGTGCAGCCAGCACGTACCACGCCCCCATCTCGCCGTTATCCTCATCGGCGGGCAACGTCTCCGGCGTGTAAAGTCCGCGCATCACGCGCTCGATCCAACGGGCCGAAATCTCCGGCCGGCCCAACTGCGCCGGCAGGTAGAGGAACGCGTGCACCGGTTGATTCGAATGCGCGTACTGCCCGAAGCTCTTGCCGTCCGCGTCGACGGCAAGCGCCATCTCCGTCATCTCGTGGATCTCTTGCGGATAATGTCCCACCTCGTACCGCGGCGGCGTGTCGAACATCTGCTGCAGTCGAGCCATCAACCCATCGACGCCGCCGGACAGCTCTGCCAACCCCTGCGGATCGTGCGGCACGTGGAACGAGTGCTGCCACGGCCCACCTTCAACGTACGCACCGCCCCAGCCGAACTCGCTCCACGGTTTCTGCCATGATCCATCGCGATTGCGCGGTCGCATGAACCCACTGCCGGCGTGCCAGAGGTGCCGGTAGTTTTTGCTGCGTTGCACCAGGTCGGCCGCGTCTTCATTTCGGCCGAGCTTGGCTGCCACCTGCGCGATCGCCCAGTCGCAGTGCGCGTTGTCCAGCGTCCAGCTGACGCTGTACTTGCTCGCGTCGGCCGGCACGTATCCGAGTTCAAGGTAGTCCTTCAACGCCGCCCGACCATACCGGCCGTGGGTGCCGTCGATCGGTTCATAGGCGTTCTTGCGAATGGCGTCGAACGCCTCGGCATGGTCGAACCCACCGATGCCGTGCATCACCGCATCGGCGATCACGACGTCGCTGTGCGAGCCGATCATGCAGTCGCGGTAACCGGGGCTGCACCACTTCGGCAGCCATCCCCCTTGCCGGTAGTGCTGCAGGTAGCCATCGACGATTTCGCCGAAGCCCGCGCGGTCGATCAGGCCCAACAGCGGGTAGACCGTGCGATACGTGTCCCAGAACCCGTTGTTGGTGTAGAAGACGCCGGGCTCGACCTTCCCCGTGTGCGGGCTGTAATGCACCGGGCGATCCTGGGCATCGAACTCGTGACCAGCCATGGGGAAGAGGCCGACGTGCCACAGGCAACTGTACAACGTTCGACGATCACGCTCACTGCCGCCTTCAACCTGCACGCGATTCAGCCAACGCTCCCATCGCTGCCCGGTTGCAGCGGCGACGTCCTGAACGCTTCGATCGCCCACCTCGCGCGACAGGTTGAGTTCTGCCTGTTCGAAGCTGATCAGGCTCGTGCCAATGCACAGCGACACCGGCCCCGCGGTTCGAAGGCGCAAGTACGCACCGGCGCGCGGCGCGGTTGTCGATTGTGAACCTTCCTGGAGGCCAGCATCGGAGAGGGTACCGACGCCAACGACATCCGCGCCGCGCACCTCGGCGACGAAGTAGCAGGCAAAGTTCGCCGTCACGCCACCGCTGTTGCTCATCGACCGCCCATACACGCGAGTGTGACCGGCGTGCTGGCGAATCTCCATCGCGCCCGCGGTGTGCTGTGCCTCGCCCGTCTGAATGACGATGCCCGCCTGCTCGCCCGCATCGGCCGGGAACTGAAACTCGAATACGCCGCACGACCGCGTTGCGGACATCGCGACATCGACGCCGTAGCGAAGCAATCGAGTGCGATAGACGTTCGGCTGCGCCTGTGACAGCCGCGCGTCGTACCCGCTCGCCCGCTCTGCCGGCGTTGGGGCGATCGCACCGACGATCGGCAACACATCGAAGTGCCCAAAATCCCCCATCCAGGGCGATGGCGTCCGCGTTGCGCGGAAACCTTGCAGCTTCACCGCTTGCCGATCGAACAGGAAGCCACTGTCGTCAGTCTGTGGTGTCCAGTAGACCGTGCCGCGCGGCACACCGACGGCCGGGTACGTGTTGCCGGTGGAAAACGAATGACGGCTGTCCGTGCCCTGCAACGGATTAACCAGTTCGATCAAGCTCATGTGGTTTTAGAAGTTGAGGAAGGTGGAAAGGCCGGAGTGGGATTCGAACCCACGAATAACGGATTTGCAATCCGTCCCCTTAGTCCGCTTGGGTATCCGGCCGCGAATTTCGCAAGATAACAGCGGCTACGTATTCGGGCAAGTGACCCCGAACGCAGCCAAAGTGTAAGAACGCTATCGTCCCGTTCGTGCCCATTCTCCAATACGAATCCTGCCGTCGGCAAAACCAGGCAAAGCCAACAACATCGTTACGCAAACAAAAACGCCGCTGGCCTCGTTACGGGCCAACGGCGTTCGTTTCGAAGCGGGTGAAGGGGGTCGAACCCTCGACATTCACGTTGGGAACGTGACGCTCTGCCAACTGAGCTACACCCGCACGGCCGATATCGTAACCGGCTTAGCCAATGGGTCAAGATGGTGGGGAATAGCCATTATCAGATCAATTTACACTTAAGGCTCGATCGCATACACCTTCGCGCTGGCGGCGTAGGCGTTCACGTCGTGCTTGCGCACCAGATCGGCCAGGCCATCGTGAACGGACGACACCTCGGAACCGCAGCAAACGCTGCTGTTCGTCGCGGGGAGGAGGGTGAGCGGGGAGGACGTGACCGCCGGTGGAGCGCAGCAGGCGGATTGGTTGTCGACCTTTGAATAGGCGTTGAGATTCGCGCCGCTGTCGACCACGGCGACGTCTCTGAAACCGGTGTCGCGCAGGCGGTGATGTAGTTGGCAATGGGGATCGCGCCGGCGATGCAGCCAGCGTAGGCCACGACGCTTTCGCGCAGGTCGGCCGGGAGTGGTGGCTTCAGCGCGATGTCGCTACCGCCACGCGACCGCCGGGCTGCAGCACGCGCGCGATCTCGCGGAAGACGGCTGACTTATCGGGCGCGAGATTGATCACGCAGTTGCTGATCACGACGTCTACGCTCGCCTCCGCCAACGGCAGGCGATCGATGGGGGCCAGGTGGAATTCCACGTTGGTGATGTTGCCGCGGGTGGCGATGTCGACCATGACGCTCTGCATCCCCAGCAGCGGACCGAATAGGCGGTTCAGATCGGATTGCATTTGACTCCGGTCCGATCGGTGTTATAGATAGAGCAGTGAAGCATTCGTTCGCCACGTTCTCGTTTTGGTTTAGCGGTTATTTTTATCCGCTGCGAAACTGCGCGTTCTGAACTGGCATTAAGTTGATATTGATCTACTGAGCCTCAGGACGCGGTCCTGGGGCTTTTTTCGTTTTGGGTTGTCCCATGTTTAGTTGGCGAGCAGCGAAGCGAGGTACGAAATGATCGTCGTGATGAAGCCGGGCGCGACCGCGGAACAGGTCGAACATGTCGTGAGACTGGTGAACGAGATGAAGTTGAAGGAACAGGTGATCGTGGGATCGGAGCGCACGGTCATCGCCTGCCTTGGGGACGACCGCGCGAAGGACAAGGGCCGGCTGGAACTGGCCGGTGGCGTCGACAAGGTCGTGCCGATTCTGGCGTCGTACAAGATGGCGTCGTCGGAGGTGAAGAAGGATCGCACGCAGATCCCGCTCGGCGGCACGCTGGGTGGCGTGGTGGGTGGCGTGAAGGTGCCGGTGATCGCCGGGCCGTGCAGTGTCGAATCGAAGCAGCAGATCCTGGAGATCGCGCACGCCGTGAAAGAGGCCGGTGCCGTCGGCCTGCGCGGCGGGGCGTTCAAGCCGCGCACGAGTCCGTACGCGTTCCAAGGCTTGGCTGAGGAAGGGCTGAAGTACCTGGCTGAAGCGCGCGAGCAGACGGGCCTTGCGATCATCACGGAAGTGATGAGCATCGACCAGATCCCCGCCGTCGTGGAGTACGCCGACGTGATGCAGATCGGCGCGCGCAACATGCAGAACTACAATCTGCTGGCCAAGATTGGCCAGACGCGCAAGCCGGTGCTTTTGAAGCGCGGGCTGAGCGCGACACTCGAGGAATTCCTGCTGGCTGCCGAGTACATCCTGGCGGGTGGGAATTCGCAGGTCATGCTCTGCGAGCGTGGCATCCGCACCTTCGAGACGGATTACGTCCGCAACACGCTGCCCCTGGCGATCGTGCCTGAGCTTCATAAGCGATCGCACCTGCCGGTGGTGGTCGACCCGAGCCACGGCACGGGTAAGAGCCACCTCGTGCCCGACATGTGCCGCGCCAGCGTCGCCGCCGGCGCCGATTCGCTAATTCTGGAAGTGCATGACGACCCGGAACACGCGATGACGGACGGCGCGCAATCTCTGAACCTGAAGCAGTTCGCCGAGGTGATGAAGAGCATCAAGCGCGTCGCCGCCGCGGTGGATAGGGAAGTGTGAGATGGCAAACGTGTCTTTCGAGCTGCCGGAGACGATTGAGACCGAGCGGTTGATCATTCGTCCACCCCGACCGGGTGATGGGGCAGCGGTGAACGAGGCGGTCCGCGAGTCGTTTGCGGAACTGCACCGGTGGATGATCTGGGCGAAAGAGGTGCCGACGCCGGAGGCGTCTGAGGAAAACGTCATGGCCGCCGTCGCGAAGTTCGCCGCACGTGAAGACCTGCGGCTGCACTTGTACGACAAAGCTTCGGGCGCGTTAGTCGGGTCCAGCGGGCTGCACGCGATTGATTGGGCTGTGCCGAAGTGCGAGATCGGCTATTGGATGCGGACGAGCCGCGCGGGTCAGGGTTACGCGACAGAATCCGCGGCGGCGATTGCCGAGTTGGCGCTGGCGACGTTGGGGGCGCGGCGGGTGGAGATTCGTGTCGATCCGCTCAACGAGCGTAGCTGGCGCGTTGCCGAGCGCCTTGGTTTCACGCTCGAAGGTACATTGCGCAACGACGATCGCGGCCCGGATGGCCGACTGCGCGACGTGCGGATCTACGCGAAGGTGACGGCCGATCGCTGATTGACCGTCAGTTGGTCGTGAAGTTGTTCGCCTTCAACCAAAACGCCAGGTCCCGCGCCCACGGGTGCACGTTCGCGAAGGGTGGCTTGTCGGACAGGCCGATGCCATGGCGGCCCTTCTGATAAATGTGCAGGTCGAACGGCACGCCGGCGCGGCGCAGGGCGGCGGCGAAGTCCATACTGTTTTCGACGGGGACGGCCGCGTCTTCCCACGTGTGCCACACGAAACACGGCGGCGTGTCGGTCGTTACCTGCAGCTCGTTGGAGAGCAGCGTCACCAGTTCTGCCGACGGTTGCTCGCCGAGCAGGCTCGCCCGCGAGCCCGAGTGCGAGTGCGCGCCCATGGTGATGACGGGATAGCAGAGGATGCCGACGTCGGGCCGCGAGCTATGGTGGTCGATCGGGTCAGGCGATCGCGCGTCGCCGGCATCAGAGTGAGTCAACAGCGTGGACGCCAGGTGCCCGCCCGCCGATGAGCCCATGATGCCGACGCGGCGGGGATCGATGTTCCACTTCGATGCCATGGAACGCGTCAGCCGCACCGCGCGGGCGGCGTCGTGCAGCATCGTCGGGTGGCGGTAGCCATCTGTGCCCAGGCGATACTTCAGTACGAACGCGGCAATGCCGAGGATGTTCAGCCACTGGGCGTACGTCTCGCCCTCGTGGCCCGCTAGGTGACCGTACCCACCGCCCGGGCAGACCACGATCGCGGGCCGTGCTGCGGTGGGGTTGGCGGGTCGCGAGGTCGGCAGAAACGGCGTGAGCGTCGGCACGTCCTCGTCGCGCGTGCTAAGGGCGCCGGGAGCAGCGTCTGCCCAGAGTGGAATCGATTGGGGGTGGTTCGCGTCGGTCATAAGGGTGCGAACAGCTTACCGTGAAATCGGTGGTTGTTCGATCCGCCCGCTTGACCGTAACTTGTCGCCTATGGACTTCATTCGTCGAGTGGCGAGCTATCTCGGGTCGTACTCCCCGCTGGTGCTCGTGGGCATGCTGGTGGTGGTTGCAAGCGTCTACGGCTTTATCGAGCTGACCGACGACGTCCAGGAGGGCGACACCACGCACTTTGACGAACGCGCGATCGCTTGGATGCACGAGAACACGGGCCCGCGCTGGTTGCAGATCATGGGGCGCGATGTCACTGCGCTAGGCGGCGTGATCGTGCTGGCCGGCATGACGCTCGTGGTGGCGGGCTATTTCATGCTGGTGCGCCAGTATCACGTAATCGTCCTGCTGCTGGTCGCGACCATCGGCGGGGCGGCACTCAACACGGGGTTGAAGCATTTCATCGGCCGTGACCGACCCCCTGAAGAGGGCCGCGCCGTGGCCGAGATCAGCAAGAGCTTTCCGAGCGGTCACGCGATGCTGTCGGCGGCCGTCTATCTCACGTTGGGCGTGTTGCTGGCGCGCATGGCGAAGTCGCGCAAGGTGAAGATTTACTTCCTGAGCCTGGCCGTGCTGATCACCGTGCTGGTGGGGGTGAGCCGGGTGTACCTGCGCGTCCACTGGCCGACCGACGTGCTGGCGGGGTGGGTGGTCGGCCTGGCTTGGGCGATCCTGCTCTGGCTGGTGGCGACGTTCCTCCAGCGGCATCGCATGATCGAACAAGATGGGCGCGATACGGACGACATGCCGACCGAGACCGCGTGAGTGTGCGCACGTTCGCCGATCGCAGGGCTCACTTTTCGAGAAGCGGGTTATGCAGATGCACGACCGGCTGCCAGCAGTTGCAGTGGCTGTTGCCGGGCGGTGCCGATGGCGGGCCAGAGGCTGGCGACGATCGCGATGGCCATGACCAAGCCGCAACCGAGGCCGATGATGTCCCACGGCACGTCCATGTCGGGTGAGTAGCCGAGCGTGATCCGGCTGAGCTGCCGCGCGTTGAACGCCATTGTCATGCCCGCAGCCAAGCCGAGGCCGACGCCCACAAGCCCCAGTAGTACCGCTTCGGCGACCACCAGACGCAGTAATTGGGTCCGCGTGACGCCGATGCTTCGCAGCACGCCGAACTGCCATTGCCGGCTGCGCACGGAGGCCATCACTGTGTTCGCCACACCAAGGCTCGCCACTGCCATCGCGGCGAAGGCAACGGTGCTCACGAGCATAAGCAGGTTGGTCAGGCCTTTTTCGATGCGCGCCTTGATCTGCCGCACGTCGGCCACGTTCACGTTCTGTTGCCGCAGGTTGTCCTTCAGGCGCTTCAGGACGGCCTCACGCTCGGTGAAAAAGTCGAGGTTGGCCGCGAACAGGTAGGCGAAGTCGATGCCAAAGTCTTCCTTCGCGTCGGTCAGCGAGCCGAACACGCTGGCGGCCGTCCGCTGTTCCATTTGCCGGCCCATGTCGAACGTGCTGGCCATCACGTCCAACCCCGGCGACCAGACGATGCCCGCGATCGTGTAGTCGACCGTTCCATGCCGCGACGTGCGCAGCGGCAACTTGTCGCCGACCTTCAGGCCCTTCAGCTGGCGGAACTCGTCGGTCACGATGATGTGCCGCCCGAGCTTCAGCTTGGCCGTCGCTTCCTCGGACATGCGCTTCTGCTCTGAATCGCTAACGCTGCGGCCCTCGTCGTCGCGGAAGTCCAGCTCGAGCATCTCGAACATCAGGTCAGGTTCGAGCCCGAAGAACATCGTGGCATCGGGGAAGAACTGCAGCGCCGCACCGATACCGACCAACTGATTGCCCAACTGCGGCGATGCGATCGCGATGGGCATCACCTGGTCGCCGCGGATGCCCTCCGTCTGCCGGAGCGTGGCTTGGTCTTGCGGGCCAAGCGCGTTGGGGCTGAAGATGAAGACGTCGGGGAACTTGTTAGGCAGTTTCCAGCTGTTCAACGCCGAATTGCCCTGCACCTGCAGCACGGTGAGCACGGCCAAGCCCACCATGAGTGATGCGCACGTGCCCGCGGCGCGCCAGAGGCCGCCGGACAGTTGCTGGCGCAACAGCGAGTATTGCAGTCCGAACATTGCCGAAACCACCGGTCCCAGAACGCGTTCGATCACGATGACGAACAGCGGCGCCAGCAGGAAAAACCCGAGCATCAGTGTCGGCAGGCCAAGCAGGATGTGCGTGTAGAACCCGTACGTACGACCAAGGTCTTCCGGGTTGGCGATGCCGAGGGCTTGCCCTACGGCGACGTAGGGGAAGAAGACGATCAGCGAATCGATGCTGATCAGCAGCAGCCCGCCCACGATCGCGAGCCACGGGAACCGGCTGCGGCCGGTAGTGGCCAGGGGTGTCATGGCGGCCAGCGGGTCGACGCGCGTCGCCTGCCAAGCCGGTAGCAAGCTGGCGAGGATCGCCGTCACCGCCGACCCACCGGCGGCCAATAGCAGGCCACCTTGGTCGACGGTGACACCAGCGTGCTCGAAGATGTCTTTGAAGCGATCCAAACTGATCAGGATCTTCACGAACAGCAGCCCCAGCGGTACGCCGATCGCCACCGCGATGGCCGACAGGGTGATGGCTTCGATGACCACCAGCCACGCGACCTGGTTGCGCAGCGCGCCGATCGCGCGCATCATCGCCAGCGTGCGCTGCCGTTCACTGACGCCCATCGCCAGCGTCGAAAAGACGATGAACGCCGCCGCCGTCATCGAGACCATGCTGCCGAGGTAGCTGAGGGCTTCGATGGTGGCGAGGTTCTTTGCGATCGATTGCCGTTGTTCACTGGTAAGGCGCAGGCGAAGAGCGGGGTCGATCTGTTCGAGCTTTGCGTTCCAGCGATCGCGGAAGGCGATGGCGTCGGAGCCGCGTTTCAGCACGATCGACGCGCGGCTCAACTGGCCGGGCTTGTTGGGCGCCAGGAACTCCTGAAGCGTCGTCAACGGCACGTACATCGTCGGCATGTGCTGCGCGAGCATGCCCGGCTTGTGCACCGTGCCGACGACGGTCAGTTCCAGCTTGCGACCCAGGGCGGGCAGCGTCAGCGTGTCGCCGATCTCCAGTTGCAGCAGCTCGGCGACGACCTGGTCGATCACCACCTCGCGCACGTCGGACGACTCGAACCATCGCCCGCCGGTGACGCGGAGGCGGTCGACGTCGCGGTCGTCGGGCCGGCGCACCCCAATCACCTGTGCCTTTCGCGGTCCGCGGCGGCCGTCGCCGAACGCGTCCTCATCGGCCTCCTCATCGGCATCGGCCGTCGCGCCTTGCGTGGCAGGACCGGTGGTCGGGCGGGCGGGCAGGCGTGTTTCGGTCTCCAGTCGACCGATGACGCTCTGCACGTCGGGGTCGGCCATAAGGTCGGAGATGATGCCTTGGTCGACGCCGCCGCGCGGGTCGTTCTGTTTGGTGATCTGCGCGTCGCTCGTCCCCATCGTCTGCTCGAGGTAGCGCATCGCGACCGACTGCATCGTCTCGTAGCCGCTCGTCACCGCCACCACCAGGCTGACCGAGAACGTGATCGCGAGCACGGTCAGCAGCGTCCGCACCTTGCGGGCGATCAACTGCGATAGGACGAGCTTGGGAAGAAACATGATGATTTGACTTAAACGCGTTTATGTCTTTGACAGACGAGCCAGCACGATCCGTCATCCTGAGGTACTCCGAAGGATCTCCCCCGTATGGGGTTCGGGGAAGAAGTGATCCTTCGGAGTACCTCAGGATGACAAATCAACGTGAGCGCGTGACACTTCTGACGAATGCAACACGCGTCATTCATTGGTCCTGGAACGTCGCATCCTTACGATCGCTCGCCGCGACACCGTTGTTCATCGCCTCGTGATACCGCGCGGCCAGTTCCTGCCCGCTGCCGAGGCCCTCGGTGCTGAAGCGGTCGACGAGATTGCCATCACGAATGACGGCCACCTCTTGGGCGTACGCGGCGACGCTCGGTTCATGCGTGACCAGCACGATCGTCTTGTTATGAATGACCGACAAATCGCGCAGCAGTTCGCACACGCCACGGCTGTTGGCACTGTCGAGGTTGCCCGTGGGCTCGTCGGCGAGGATGACGGCGGGGTCGGTGACCAGCGCCCGTCCGATCGCGACGCGCTGCTGTTCACCGCCACTCATGGCGTCGGGCCGGTGATGTCGGCGGCCAGCGATGCCGAGGGCCTTCATCAGTTCCTCCACCTTGGCCTTGTGCGCCGGGGTCAGCCGGCCGTTCAGCATGAGCGGGAGCGCCACGTTCTCTTCGGCGCTGAGGGTGGGTATGAGGTTGAACGACTGGAAGACCAGCCCGATGTGCTTCCGCCGAAACAGCGTCAGCGTCTTGTCGTTCATCGTCGTGAGGTCGGTGCCGTTCACCAGCACCTTACCGGCGTTGGCGGTCGTCAACCCGGCCATCAGGTGCAGCAGCGTGCTCTTGCCCGACCCACTGGCGCCCATGATGGCCAGGAACTGCCCCTGCGGCACCTCGATCGAAATGCCGCGCAGCGCATCCACCGAGCGGTCGCCCTGGCGAAAGGTTTTTACCGCATGTTCAACGACCAGAGGCGACATTCTACTCCTGCGATTGCGCGAATTGTGGATGATAGTCGTGCCGTGCGGGGGTCACAAGCAGCGCTTTCGCAAGAATGCCCAAGCAGACGCCGCCGTCAACGGACTGGAATGTGGAACAAATGCGAGGCAGCAGCACCGTTCGACTTGCCAGTCGGCGGTGAATTGGCTTGTTGCCGTGTTCGGGTGGATAATGTGCATCGGGCCCGCGTACTCCGGAATTCACTTGGTTGATCACGTTTTCCCTTTTCACGGCGACGACGATGAGCGCATCTCTTTTGCCTGAATTCGATTTAGCCCACTGGGCGCAAGCCGAGGTACGGCCCGTCGCGCCCGATGGATCGCGGCACACGACTCACTCGTACTTCAACGCCTGCCCCGAGAGCCCAGACGGCCGTCACGTGCTGTACTTCAGCTCCACCGACCCCGAGGGAGAATCGGGCGACATCTGCATCTTGGAACGGGCCACCGGCAAGGAAACGGCCCTCGCTTCGGGCGTGGCCACCGAGGATGCTCATCGCGTGGCCTGCCAGCAGTGGGTGAACGACGGCCGGACCGTCGTCTACCACGACCACCGCGACCGTCGCTGGTTCGTGATGGCCGTCGACATCGAGACGCAAGCCACGAAGGTTTTGGCCGAGGATCGGCAGATCGGGTTTGGCTCGCCGACGCAGCCGCTCGTGCCCGTGTACGGCTGTCACTGGAACCCCGGCCCCAACCGCGACCTTGAGTTGATCGACGTGCGCACCGGCCAACGCCGCGCCGCGGTGACATCGGCCGCCGTCATCGCCGAGTACCGGGAGTGGACCAACGAGACCTTCGGCACCGACGATCTCTCGATCTTCTTCCCCATCCTCAGTCCCGACGGCAATCGCGTCTTCTTCAAGATGGCCCGCCCCAGTGGCGGTGACGACTTCCGCTCGCCTAAGGCCAGCGAGCGGCAGGGAAACCTGGTGTACGACCTCCGGTCGCGGCGCTTCGTTCGCATGTTCACGCAGTGGGGTCACCCGTCATGGCACCCAGACTCGAATCAGATCTTCGAAAAGGGCAACGTCCTGTTCAACCTGGAGACGACCGGGAACCGCCAGCACTGCGGGGAATCGATTACTGATCATCCTTCGGTCGGGCCTGACGGCCGGTTGTTCGTCACCGACGGAAACTACTCGCGTCGACCCACGGGGCGGCCTGGTGAGCAGGCGATCGTCGTAGGCTCGCTCGAGCGCGACGAGTTCGTCGTCGTGACCCGGTTCCTCAACAACGGCGGGGCACGTTCTTGGCGCCGCAACCATCCTCACCCCGTCTTCACCGCCGACGGCCAACGGATCTACTACAACGTCAGTGACGGCGATTGGACTCGCTTAATGGTGGCCTCGCCGAGCCAGAAGAAGTGATCCGAATGCCTTGGGTAAAGTTCGCATCGGGTGCGCGCCGCATCGTGGCTCGCACGACCTAAAGGTCCTCGTTCGTCCCGTTCTTCGAAACGCCCCCGGAGATGAAGCGCGCCGCGATTCGTGGCCGCGCGCGTGCGGGATCGCGGGCGGGCTTGTGGCGCACGCGTCGCTGGCCGTACGGACACATCTTCAGCAGCAGGCACTCGTCGCACTTGGGGTTCCTCGGCCGGCAGCGCTCCTTGGCGTGGCGGAACAGCAGCACGTGCGTGGCGTAGTGGTCGCCTTGCTTGATCAACGGCGACAGCTTTTGCTCGGTCTCGCGGTCGCGCGCGTTCGGGCGGATTAGCCGCAGGCGCTTCACGACGCGCAACACCCCGTTGTCGACCGGCAAGATCGGTTTGCTGAACCCGAAGAGCAGCGTGAACGCGGCCGTCTTCGGGCCGATGCCGTGGAACTGCGTAAGCCAAGCATAGGCAGTTGGCACGTCGAGTTCGCTAAGGAATGAGATGTCGAGCTTGCGTTGCTCGTCCTTGATCCGCCGCAGCATTTCCTGCAGTCGGCGGGTCCGCATGCGGGCTAAACCGCAGATTGCGATCGAACGTTGAACGGCCTCGACCGGGCCGTTCATCACCTTCGTCCACGACGGAAAATCACGGCGAAGGCGCTTGTAGCCGCGCGTGGCGTTGGCCATGTTCGTGTTCTGCGCAAGCATCGCCTCAATCAGCACGTCGAGCCCGCTGCCACGAAAGTGGGAAGGTCGCGGACCGTACATCTTGATCAGGTTGCGCAGCATCTGACGCAGAGCTGCGCGGTTCTCAACAGCGGTGGGCATCAAGGGAAGTTTAGGCGCGCCGATCGATCACGGTTGCGCATCGAATCAATGGTTGCAGCTGGACCGCTACCTGTCATGCATTGGCCGGGGGATGAAGATGTGGAGTTCGGCTGACACCAACTGACCTCTCTCACGCCACGGCGCGCAAGCGGTCCAGCACGCCGAGCGTCGGCTTCACATATTCCTGCCCGAACAGCCGCACGTGGTTCAACAGTTGATATAGCTGATAGACATGCTTCCGCACCGCGTGATAGTCAGGCGGGAATCGGCGTTCGCATTGGTACGCCTTGAACATCGCGGGCGTGGCCGTGCGGAAGAGTTCGAGATAGGCCAGCTCCGCCTCGGCATGGGCATACTTAGCGGCGGGGTCGATCAACGCGACCAACTGCCACCCTGATTCGCCGGGGCGAACCATGATATTGCCGCCCCACAGGTCCCAGTGGACCAGGGTGGGCGGGTCGTCGTGCGACAGCAGCGTCTTCAGGCGATCGTGAATCCGGCAGATCTGCTTGCGGCTCTTCACCGGCAGTAACTTCGACTTTTGCACGTCCGCCCAGATGTCGTCGTACAAATCCTGGAAGAATTCGGCCCAGCAATCGTAACCACGCTCACCGTTGGGCGAGACACGCTTGAACTGCGAGCCCTGCGTGCGATGCAGTTCGCAGAGCAGCCGCGCCAGTTCGGCCTGCAGGCCGTCCCATTCCTGGCTCGTGCACTTGCTGCGCGCCGCCGAGAGCGGCATGCCGTCGATGAACTCCATCAACAGGTAGCTAAACGGGTGATCGAGCGATCCGACCGACGTCGCGAGGACCTTCGGCACCGGCATCTGCGCCGCGGCCAGTTGTTCGAGTTGATACGCTTCGTGGACAAACGCGTGCGTGACGCGGTGGGGCGATACCTTCAGCACGGTCTGGAACCCGTCCGTCATCGTCAACCGCAGCGTGCAGTTGATGCAACCACCCTTCAGCGGCGTCACCTCCGCGAGGTCGGCCGCGGTCCCGAAGGACTGCCGCACGACCTCGCGGAGGTTCGCCCACGAGATGTCACCATCCGATGAAGTCATGCCATACCGCGGTGAATTGTCGTTGATTGGCGCAGGGCGGACAACCCAAAACCTCGCCGATCTGCCGCCTTTTTTGCGAGCGAGCCGTTCCGTGCGTAGACTCCATGGTGGCGAGGCAACGGCCAGCAAAGGACGACGTAAACGATGTCGAAGAAAATCGGGATTATCCTTGTCGATCACGGATCGCGCATGCGCGAGAGCAACGCGATGCTCGAACGTGTAGCGGAGTTGTTCGCGGCGCGCTTTGGCGACCGGTATGACCTCGTTGAGCCAGCCCACATGGAGCTGGCCGAGCCGTCTATCGCAACCGCCTACGAGCGCTGCGTACATCGTGGGGCCGCTCACCTGATCGTCTGCCCGTTCTTCCTGGGCCCGGGCAAGCATTGGTCGCAGGACATCCCGGATCTAGCCCGAGCGGCAGCGACCAAGTTCCCCAATACGACGCACCGCGTGGCACACCCGCTCGGCATCGACGACCTCATCCTCGACCTGCTCGCCAAGCGTGCCGACGCCGCGGTTGAAGCGCCACCGGCCACCGAGCCCGCCGGCGAGGTGCGCTCGCTGTGACGAAGCCGCTCACCATCGTTGTCGGCGGGTACATCGTCGGCTTTCCGCTGGGCGGGATGACGTGGCACCACCTCAACTACCTGCTCGGCCTCCACGCGCTGGGCCACGAGGTCTGGTTCCTCGAAGACAGTGGCGAATACGCCGTGCCGTACAACCCATCGACCTGGCGCTGCGATCCTGACCCAACCTACGGTATCGACTACCTCAAGGCCACGTTCGCGCAGTACGGCTTGCCCCTGCGGTGGTGCTACTACTCGCAGTTCTGGGACACTTATTACGGCCTGCAGAAGGACGAGCTGAACGACCTCCTGCAACGCGCCGACCTGCTGCTATGCGTCAGCGGTGTCACACCGATGCGGGTAGATCGCCCGCGGCCACGACGTACCGCGGTTATCGATACCGATCCGGTCTTCACGCAACTGCGCATGGGCCACGACGCGGGGCTGATGGACTACTACCGCGCGTTCGATGCGCACGCTACGTTCGGCACCGAGATCGGGCAGCCGCACTGTGAACTGCCGACCCACGGGTTCAATTGGATTCCTACCCGCCAACCGATCGCGCTACCCCATTGGCCGGTGGTGCCGACGCCGTCGCGGCGGTTCTCGACGATCGGCAAGTGGGAACACAGTGCCGAACGGCACGTCGAGTTCAACGGCCGGCGGTTCCTGAGCAGCAAGGGGCCGGAATGGATGAAGATGCTCGACCTGCCGTCGCGCACGACTTGGGACATGACGCTCGGCATGCAATCGATGCCCGCCGACGTGTTGCGGCAGTTCGAGTCGCATGGCTGGCGTTGGACCGACGCCGAGGCCGCCACGCTGAGCTGCCAGTCGTTCGGTGACTTCATCCGCGACAGCGCCGGCGAGTTTACCGTGGCGAAGGAAATCTACACCGGCCTGCCGAGCGGCTGGTTCAGTGACCGTTCCAGCGCCTACCTCGCGAGTGGCCGACCGGTGGTGACGCAGGCGAGCGGGTTCGATCGCTGGCTGCCGACAGGGGACGGGTTGTTCTCGTTCCGATCTCTCCACGAGGCCGCGGCTGCGTTGAACACGATCGCCGCAGACTACGATCACCACAGCCGAGCGGCCAGGCGGGTCGCCGAGCAGAATCTGGATGCATCGGTGGTGTTACCGGCTCTGATCGAGCGCGTGATGTAGCGTGTCGTACGACGGTCCATTGGCACACGGAGCGCGTGTCGCAGATGGGGTGACCGACTTCCTTAGATGCACGCCGCGCGCCTTCGCGCTATAATCCCCGGCCGGAGGAACGATGGCATCGCGATTGATCGACAAGCAGGTGATCTTCGACGGCCGCAAGGTGCGGCTGGAGATCCATCATCTGGAGGACGACGAGGGGCGTCGCCACAACGTCGAGGTGGTTGCCCACCCGGGCGCGGTCGTGATCCTGCCGATCGTGGACAATCAAACGATCCTGCTGATTCGCAACCGCCGGTACGCCACCGGGCAAATTCTGCTGGAGCTGCCCGCCGGCACCCTGGAGAAAGGCGAGGATCCGATCAACTGCGCCGGCCGGGAGTTGCAGGAGGAAACGGGCTATCTGGCGGGGCGGTTGCAGATCGTCGGCAGCTTCTTCAGCTCGCCGGGCATCCTGAGCGAGAAGATGTACGCCTTCGCTGCCTACGATCTGCAGAAGACCCGCCAGGCGCTGGAGCATGGCGAGGAGATCGAGGTCCAGAAAACGCCGCTTGACGAAGCGATCGAGTGGACCCGCACTGGGCAGATCGCCGACGCCAAGACGATCGCGACCATCCTGCTGTACGACCGATTCTTCCGCGCCAAGTTATGATCCGGAAGCGGTCGAAGCAACCTGACTGACTTGGATCGATTACGACGGGCAAACCGAAAGACGTTCATGGGCTGGCAAGACAGAACCTACAACACCGGCGGTGGTGACACGATCGGTCCGCGGCTGTCCGACTACAAGCCGCGGGGGCTCGCGCTGGTAATGATCCTGACCGTGCTGGGGATCTTCATTCTGCAGATCTTCGGCATCGGCCCGTTCCTGCGTGAGTGGGGCTCGCTGAGATTCGACGGAGGAAGGGGGTGGTGGCAACCCTGGCGGTTCATCACCTATCAGTACATCCACGGCGACGGCAGCCACATCTTCTGGAACATGCTGTCGATGTACTTCATCCTGCCGTTGATGGAGCGCACCTATGGCTGGCGGCGTACGCTCGGCTTTTACACGTTGGGTGGCGTGGCGGCGGGGCTAACCTATGCAGTGATGAGCTACGTGTGGGGCCACTCGATCCTCATCGGCGCCAGTGGAAGCATATTAGCAGTTCTGGGCGCAGTGGCGGCGCTGATGCCGGGCATCATGTTCTTTGGCATCATTCCCGTGCGCATCCTTGCGCTGCTGTACGCTGTACTGTACGTGCTGACGATCCTGCACGACCGCAACATGTCGAACGTGGCGCACCTGGGCGGGCTGGCGTTTGGCTTCATCGTTCCCTTGATCGGCCAGCGATTCGACTGGAACCTGACAGAGCGATTCACCGACTACCGCCGAGAACGCAGCCGCCGGATGGAGCAGGACGAACAGCAGGCGATCGACCGCATCCTGCAGAAGGTGCACGAGCACGGCATGAACAGCCTCAGCCGTAGCGACCGCAATACGCTGAAGCGCGCCACCGAACGCCAGCGCGTCTCCGATGCCCGACGGCGCGTGCGATAGTGTCCGCGTGCGCCATTGCGGACAGGCTTGCGCCATCCTGTTACAATCGTCGGCCCCTGCGAGGAACACCCATGATGTACCGCTCTGTCGCCGTCTCTATCACCGTTGCCATGCTTGGCGCATCCTGTGGCGAAAAGGCCCCTGCGACCGCCACGCCCCCGAAGCAGTCGATGCTCGCCGCGCCCGCGGCACAGCCGACCAAGGGGAAGGTCGTCAGCAACGTCACCGCCACGCCCGTCGCCCCGGCCGACGCGCGGTTGACGCTGTATTGCCTGGCCATTCCGGGCATCGATCACGTCGCGCAATCGAAGATGCTGAAGGGCCAGCTCATCGAGCGCACCGGTTGGAACGACTTCTACATCATCCACGGCGAGACCGAGAGCATCCTCTACTACGGTTACTACAAGGACTTCATCGGCAGCGCCAACCCGAAAGAGAAGCAGCGGGCCGAGGCCGACCGGGCGAAGATCGTGTCGTTTCGCGACTCCAGGTCCGACCGCCCGTTCCGCGGGGCGGCGTTCGTCGACCTGAGCACGCCCGACCCCGAGGGGCCACCGGAATGGAACCTGGCAAACACGCCCGCGGACCGCATGTGGACGCTGCAGATCGCCGTCTACAAGGACAGCCCGCTTCGCAAGCAGTACGCGGTCGATGCGGTGCGCGAGGCGCGTAAGCAGGGGATCGAAGCCTACTATCATCACGGCCAGAGCGTTAGTTCGGTGTGCATTGGCGCCTACCCGCGTCAGGCGCTGCGCGAACAGGAGACCGCGACGGCCGAAACGCAAAATTCCGACCAACCGATCGTCGTCCTGCCCGCTCCGCTGCCCGCTGGCGCGGGGGGCGACTTCTACGTCAACGAAGGCGGGCGCAGGGTGAAGGCCCAGGTGATGGCACCACGCGTCGAACCCGTCGATCCGGCCCTGCTCGCGGCCATGAAGGCGTTCCCGCATTACTCGGTGAACGGGGAACAGACGATGACCCGCGCCAGGCACAAGCGCACGGGGCGTGAAGTGCAGGTGTTCGACCCGTCGGTGATCGTGGAGATCGACCGGCCGCGCTCGGCCCTTGCCGACCGTCCGCAGCCAGCGGCGCCGCAACTCATCAATCCCAGCGGTACAAGCCGGCAGCGTGGTGTGAACCATCTGCGGGGCCTGGAGGATTGAAAATCGATGAAGTTGCTCGTCGCCACGAAGAACGCGGGAAAGGTGAGGGAGTTCGCAGACCTCCTGCGCTCCACCGGCTTTGATTGCGTCGCCCTTTCTTCGCTGGACGCCGAGATTCCCACGCCTGAGGAGACCGGCGAAACCTTTCGCGCCAATGCCTGCTTGAAGGCAACCTATTATGCCAGAGCGGCGCAATCCTGGGCTCTGGCTGATGATAGTGGGCTGGAAGTGGACGCGCTCGATGGCAAGCCCGGCGTGGTCAGCAGCCGCTGGGCTGAATTGCACGACGCCGGCTCGGGCGACGCCGCCAATAACGTTTTGCTGCTCCAGCAGATGATCGACGTTCCCGAAGAACGCCGGACCGCCCGGTTCGTTTGCGTGCTGGCTCTGGCCGACCCGGCGGGGCGGATCGTGCTGACGGCGCGGGACACAATCGAGGGCCGGTTGCTTTCGGGGGGGCGCGGTGGCAACGGCTTCGGGTATGATCCGCTCTTCCTCGTCCAGGCGCTGGGCCGGACGACCGCGGAACTGACGGCGGCTGAGAAGCACGAGATCAGCCACCGTGGCAAAGCCCTTCGGCGATTGCGCTCGCTGATGCAGGAGTTCCTGCCGATGACGCCCTCGACGCAACAGCAGGCGATGGCCTCGACCCCTCAACCGACGGAACTATGAGCCGAATCCTCGTTTCAGTCAGCAGCCCCTACGCCGCCGAGCGCGTGGTGGAGACCGTCTCCGACCTCGCCAGCCGCATGGGTAGCGAGGTTCTAGTCGTCCACGTCTCGCGTCCCAGCGGTGGCCAGATGCGCGAGCAGGAACAAGCCGACGGCGAGGCCGCCATCTCCCTGCTTCGCGAACGCATGCAATCGATGGGCGTCGAGGTCCAATCCCTCCTGCTCTTCAGCGACGACATTGCCCGCGCCATCCTCAACACCGCCACCGAACATCACGTGTCGCTGATCGTGCTGGGACTGACCGGTAAGAACGTCTTCGCGCGCCTGCTGGCGGGGAACGTGCCGGTGGAACTGATTAAGAACACGAAGATTCCGGTGCTGATGATTCCGCCGGATTGGTCGGGGACGGTGTAAGGGGCTTGGTTAGATAAACGGAAGGCGGCGAGAAAGTTTTGTAGGTCGCACTTTCAGCACTGTCTGGCGGATCAGATCGAGAGACGCGAACGAGCGCAACACTGAAAGTGTCATCCCTCATTCGCCTTAAGGCTAGCGGACGAAACCCTGTCGCCTCGTGCGCACTTGTCATCCCGACGGGAGCTTTGGCGACCTGAGGGATCTCAAATTGCGGACGGTCTCGGCCTTTGGAGATCCCTCAGGTCGCCAAGGGATGACAGGCCACTGGTCTACGGATCGACTACAGTACGGGCTACAAGCGCGAAGAATCACCCGACCACCGACTCCACTTGCGGCTCCCTTAGCATCTCCTACTTCGGCGCCTTGAAATTCTCCGGCTGTGGCAGGTCCTTCAGCGTATTCAGCCCGAATAACTCCAAGAATCGCTTCGTCGTTCCATACAGAATCGGCCGCCCCGGCTCCTCTGCCCGGCCGGCGATCTTGACCAGGTGCTTTTCCATCAGCGAGCGGATCGTCTCACCACACGCCACGCCGCGGACGGCTTCGATGTCGGCGCGCAGGATCGGTTGCTTGTAAGCGATGATCGCCAGCGACTCGAGCGCCGCCTTGGTCAGCTTCGCATCGACTTCTTTCTGGTACAGCTTCTTCAGGTGCTCGCCGAACTCCGGTAGCGTGAGGATCTGATAGCCACCGGCGACCTGTTCGATGCGGAACGCCCGGCCAGTCTCGGTGTACTGTTTGTTCAGCGCCTTGACGCCTGCCCGCACCGGCTTGGTCGAGCTCAGCCCCATCAGGTCCGCCAGTCGGCCTGCGGTCAACGGTGATAACGTGCCCAGCAAAAGAGCCTCAATCAACGGTGTGTTGATCGGCTCGGCAGTCGCTTCCGGCGAAGCATCCGCGTCCTGTAGATCGGCCTCCACCGCGCCGTCCCGCTGTTCGGCCGTGCCTTCCTCCGCAGTCGGCTCCTCGGGTGTGGTTTCGGCAGCGGGGGCCTCTTTGCCGATGGCCTGTTCGACGGGCGTCTGCGGTTCATCGATTGACGGTTCGGTGGTTTCCATGCGCGCTGAAAAGTGGGGTACGAATGATGAACGAAATCCGGCCCTGCGACGCCGGACAAACGGGAACGGTCGAGAAGCAGCAGGGATGCCCGGGGAGAATTGTATCGGTTGTGGTGCGAGCCGCAATGATGGGCAAGGAGACGCCGAGCGGCTCGGTGCATCTCTACCCGCGAACCGCCCGCAGTTTCGCCAAAGCGGTTTGTTCGATCTGGCGCACGCGTTGGGCGGAGATGCCCATGGTCACCGCGATCTCGTCCGGCGCGACGGGGAGGCCCCGTTCGTTGAGACCGAAGCGCGACATCAGAACCTGCGTCTCCCGGCCGCTCAGCCGCTGCAGCAGTTGCGCAACCTCATCGCGATGTGCGAGGCGGTCGTTACTGGACGCCATGCGGGAATCCGGCAGCGATTGAAGCAGCCCATGTGCCAGGTCGACCGACGGCCCGGCGGCCTGCATCCGTGGCACGCTGCGGGCAAAGCCCTTCATGAGCGCCAGCGTCGCGTACGTGCAGAACTTGTTGCCGCGGTGCACGTCGAAGCTCTCAGCGGCGCGGATGAGCGACAGGTTACCATCGCTCACCAGTTCCATCATCGAAACGCCCGGCCGAACGTGCTTGCGGGCCACGCTGACGACGAGCCGCAGGTTGGCCTGCACGATCGCGTTCTTCGTCTCGGTCGCCTTGGCCAGTTGCGATTCCAGCGTCCTCAACTCGCGCGATCGCGCCATCTGCGGCTCAAGTTTTCGCCGGGCCTGTACGAAACGATACTTGTGATAATTGAACTTCAGGAACAGCGCCCGTTCCTGCTGCGGCGACAGCAACGGCGTGCGGTACAACGCCTGCAGGTAGGGGGGCAGATCACGCGGCACGCGACTATCGAGCGGCGACGACGGCGCAGCGGTCATCCCGCCATCCGCACCGGTGATCGCCCGAATGATCTCGTCGCTGTCCGACTGGTGATAGAGCGGATCGTCGATAAAGCGGACCTTGCGGGCCGACACCTTGTCGATCCGCCGATCCATCAGCGCGCGATACACGACCCATCGGGGCCGACCGATTCGCCTCGCGATCGCTTTCAACGAACGCCCACGCCGTGCGCCGCGCGAAATTCGCGCCCGCTCCGCATCGCTCAGTGGCGCGGCCGCCAGTGGCAGAACGGCATCGGCGGGATGTTCCGCATCCCACTTCCGCAGCGTGTGCAAAATCGTCAATGGCGACCGACTCATGCGCCGCCCGAGCCGCCGGGCGATCTCGTCTTCCCAGCACCGCGACCGCACCGCCAATCGCCGTGCCTGGCGGACGATCCGCTCACGCTCGACCATGGAGACGAGCGACACGTTCGCGCTCGTCATCACCTGCTGGCGCTGGGCGTTGATGAACCGCTCGACGCTGCTCAGCAGGAATCCCACGCGTCGTTTGCCATCGGCGAACGTAAACCGCCTGGCCGGCAGCCCCCGGCGGCGCCACCGTTGGATAGTCTTACTGGCAACGTTGAACTGTTCGGTGACATCGTCGATTGATAGCACGGGCTCAGGTTGGCTGGCGACGTCCAGTTCGAGCGTGTCGCTGACGCGTTCGATCAGCAGCCCTAGATCGTGCTGCAAGGCCGCCCCGGCCAGCATGTCTTCCGACACGCTCTTGGGGCGGTAGCCGGTGATGCGATACATCACAAAGTCGGACGGATAGGCTTTGCAGGATTCGACGGTGTGTAGCAGTGACTCCGCGTTGCCGAGCTGCGCCTGTCGGACATCAATGGGGGTAAAACCCATCTGCCGACTTAGGGCCGCCAAGGTGTCAATCCGGAAGTTTACCACTGTTAATGATTATCCAACCCTTTCCGGCCCCGGTCAACGCTAAACCACCCACAGCGGCAATCCATCGACCGGCCGAGCCCGCTATGGGCTATCGGCCGATTGACAACTATCGCTGCAGCGCCTGTAATCCGCTGACCCTGCAGGAGTGGCGGAATTGGCAGACGCGCGGGATTTAGGTTCCCGTACCGCAAGGTGTAGGGGTTCGACCCCCCTCTCCTGCATTCAGAAAGACGGATTTTCGGGGGATTTCGGGCGGACGAATGCCTATTCGTCTAACTTTTCGTCCACTTCTTCAAGGGGCGGGCGGCCACCGGATCCTTACTGCTCGCCATTGGATGGGATAGTGCCAGACCGCGGCAACCGGCCAGGGTGAGGTGGCACGGTTTGTAAGATCGGCGGCTGCTCGAGGAACAAGGCTTCGCGCGCGATGGAGCTGGCATCGGGGGTGATGCAGAACCGGAAGGCGTGCTCGCCGCGGTCCTGGACCGGCATCCGGTCACTGGATGCGTTGGCAGGCACGGCGTCGCAAGCGTATGGGGTGGAGCGGGCGATCGTGGCGCGGGTGACGCCGTCGCTGCTGTCGAAGTTGTAGAGCGAGTCGGAGGCAAAACCGACGTCGCCTTGCTGGCCATGAATGACGACCCAGCGACCGCCGGGCACTTCACCCAGCGGCCCGCGCGTGATCTGTCCACCGGGCACGTCGAACGTCGCACGGTCGCCGGCGGGCAGGATCAGCTTCAACCGCGGCCCGCGCTCGTTCCAGAAGAGTCGGGCTGATGCCTGCACCACGTTGCTCCCATGACACAGCGCCAGCGTCAGATCGATCTCAGACCGCGCACCGGCCAAGTGGACGGCCAACGCGGCGCGGTACGGGCCGCTCTCGATGACCCTGCTCGATTTTACGGTCCATTGTTCCACTTCGTCACTCTGGTGCGTGCCTCGTTCCGTCATGTCACCCCACGATCCCTGGCCGTCGGTGAACAGCGCGAACGTCAGGCCAGGATCTGCCAATAGCGTGCGACCGTTATGCCAAATCTGAACGCCGGCCGCGCCGGGCGTGGCGGTGACGGTGAGCGTGTCGTTGGCGATTGTGCCTTCGCCCGTCGTGCGCGCAGCGCCTTCACCGCCAATGGGCGCGGCGCCCTCGACCCATGCCAGGTCATAGATTGTCCAACCTCGCGGCGGAAGCTCCGCGAACGTGAGGACGCGCTGCCGCCACGGGATGTTCCGCATGAACGCGTTCTCCACCGCGACCCGCTGGAACGCAACGGCCCTGCCTGACCCGTCCATCAGCTGCAATGGCAGAAGGTCGGCACGATCCTGATAGGCGAAGACGGGACGGTAATCCACCGCGGCCTCGAGCTCGACGTACCCGGCGAACGCCTCGTCGTGCGGGTTGAAGAGCAACAGCGGGACCGCCGCCGGCATGTCGCCGACCGCCGCTTCAACGTTGCGCGTGTCGACCTGCGTTTGCAGATCGTTGATGGCCGCGAACTCCGCCGCCGCCGCGTCGTACTGCACGCCCCCAACCCACTGACGCTGCTCGTCCATCGCCCGTTCGATCGACGTCCCCGGCAGGATGTCGTGAAAGCTATTGAAGAGCAAACCGTCCCATGCCCGTGCGAGCTGCGCGTGCGCGGCGCCAGCATCGGACGTAGGGTCCGTGACGACATCGGCGACAGCGTCGCTCACCTTCTGCGCCCGCAGCACGGCGGCCTCGGCGCGGCGGTAGGCGAACTTGAAGGTGGCTGCGCTGCTGTAGCATCCCCGCAGGGTAAATCCCAGTTCGCCGGCGACCACCGGCACGAAGTCGTCCGGCTTCGATTGGAGCTCGGCGCGTAGCGCGTCGAACAGTTGGTGCAGGCCCGAGAACCGAACGGTGACGCCCGGATGCGCGTCGCGCCACGCGAGCAAATCGAGGATCTGACGGCGCGTCGGCCCGCCGCCGTGGTTGCCGAGGCCCATGAAGCAGGCGACGTTCTGCAGCCCTTGATCCATCGCCTCCTTCAGGCAGTGGTCAAGCCGTGCAGGCACCTCGGCGCGTTCGCACCCGTACCATCCCTGCCGCGGCCGGTACGCCATCACGCGGTCGCCGCCCACCCCTTGCCAGTGGAAGACGGACCGTTCGATTGGCAACTGCGCCACCGCCGGGCGCGTGCAGGCGAACGCGGTGATGCCGTGGCGCCGCAGGATATCGGGCAACCCGCCCGAATGTCCGAAGCTGTCGGCGGCCCACGCCACCGTGACGTCCCTGCCGAACCGGTCGCGGAAGTATCGCGTGCCGGCCTCGAAATGCCGGTCGATGACGGCGGTGCAGGGCAGGTTGGTGTCCATCTGGACGACGGTCCCCCCGACGACGTCCCACCGGCCATCCTCGATGCGCCGGCGAATCTGCCGGAACGCGTGCGGGTCGAGGCGTTCCACGTGCTGGTAGATCGCCGCCTCGCCGCGGACGAACGTCAGTTCCGGAAACTCGTCCATCAGGTTCAGGACGGTGCGGATGGTGGTCAGCGCCTCGTTCAAGCCTTCGCGCCAGTCCCACAGCCAGACCGGATCGAGATGCGCGTTCGGGATGACATGGATCACGGTCTTCATGGATTTGCGTTCCTCTCGTTTCTCGCTTGGCTTCTCGTTTTAACGTGCTGTCGCCGACGGTCAGCAATGATTACAGGTCGCGCCGCCCGTGACTAGCTCCGGAGACATATATGGTTCGACGCCAGTGCAGGTGGCAAGTTGCACGTGAACATCCTTGACGATGGTGAACGATTAGTTAACATTTGTTCATGTTCGTTCACGACCGGCATCGAGAGATCGTTGACCGGCTGGCTCGTCGGCCGCGGTGGACGGTGACGCAGCTGCAGCGGGAGATGCGGGTCAGCCGCTCGACGCTGCGGCGCGACCTGTTGGAGTTGGAGGAGCGCGGCGACGTGGTCCGCGTGCACGGAGGGGTCGTTCACCGCGACTTCCTTCAGGGCGAGCCGACGTTCGACCGCCGCGGCAAGCAGGGCGTCGCGGCAAAGCGCGCGATTGGCGCGGCGGCCGCGGCGATCGTTGCGGACAATGCCTCGGTCTATCTCGACGCGGGGACGACCAGCTTGGAGGTCGGGCGTCGCCTGCTGCTGCGGCCGGACGTGAAGCTCTTCACTCATTCGCTGCGCCTCGCCGCCGACGCCGCGTCGTCCGATGCGCCGGCGAGCGTCGTGCTCGTCGGCGGCGAGGTGCGCAAGGTCAGTCAGGCAGTGGTGGGCGCGCTAACGCTGGACTGGCTTAAGCAACTTCGCTTCGACGTCGCGTTCGTCGCGGCCTCGGGGGTGACGGCTGAAGGGGTGAGCACGACGGAGCTGAGCGAGGCGGGCGTGAAGCAGGCGATCGCCGACCGCGCTGCCAAGGTTGTGCTCGTGGCCGACGCCGCGAAGTGGGATGCGCCCGCCGCCGTGCGGTTCGCCGCGTGGCGGCGCTTCGACACGTGGGTGGTCGACGCCGCCGTCCCGCGGGCGGCGCGTGCCGCCGCCGAGGCGGCCGGGGTAAAAGTGATCGTCGCAAAGGAAGGGTAAACCGGTCCCAATCATGCCAATCGCAAGCTTCAAGCAGTTTCGGATGAACCGCCTGTTCAACGCCAAGAGCAAACGCTGCTTCGACGTCGCCGTCGATCACGGGTTCTTCAATGAAAGCAGCTTCCTCGCCGGCATTGAGGACCTGCCCGCCGCCGTGCGCACGCTCGTCGAGGCGGCGCCGGACGCGATCCAGCTGACGGCCGGCCAGGCGCCGTTGCTGCAGTCGCTGCCGGGGCGGCACAAGCCCTCGCTCGTGCTGCGCACGGACGTCGCCAACGTCTACGGAAAGGATCTGCCCCGCCACCTGTTCAGCCGGATGATCGAGGACCCGGTCGGTCAGGCGCTGCGGCTGGACGCGACGTGCGTCGTAGTAAACTTGTTCCGCATCCCCGAGCAGCCGGAGGTGGCCGACCAGTGCGTGCAGAACATCCTGCGCATCAAGCCCGAGTGCGACCGCTGGGGCATGCCGCTGATGATCGAGCCGCTCGTCTTCCAGTCGAACGCGCAGGCCGGCGGCTACATGGTGGACGGCGACCCGGCCAAGATCGTGCCGCTGGTGCGCCAGGCGGTCGAACTGGGCGCCGACATCATCAAGGCCGACCCGACCGACGATGTGAAGGATTACCCCGAGGTCATCCGCACCGCGGGGAGCATTCCGGTGCTGGTGCGCGGCGGCGGGAAGGTGGCTGATGCGGAGATCCTCAAGCGCACCGCCGCGCTGATGGAGGCTGGGGCTGCGGGCATCGTCTACGGTCGCAACGTGATCCAGCACGCCAGCCCCGGCGGCATCACGCGGGCGCTGATGGCGGTCGTGCACGATGGGGCTTCACCCGAGCAGGCGATGGGGATGATCAAGTAACTCCGGTGGAAGTCCATCTCGACGAAGGCAACAAGGTGACCTATGGCACGTAAACAGATCCGGTTCGGCATCATCGGCGGGGGGCTGATGGGCCGCGAGTTCGCAAGCGCGGCGGCGCGCTGGTGCCACCTGTTGGACCAAGACGTTCAACCGATCATTGTGGCCGTCTGCGACCCCAATCCCGCGGCGATCGCGTGGTTCACCGATCACGTGCCGAGCGTACGGCTGACGACCGGTGACTACGAGGAACTGCTGGCCGACCCGGACGTCGACGCGGTCTATGCTGCCGTGCCGCACAACCTGCACGCGAGCGTCTACGCCGATGTCGTTCGCGCCGGCAAGCACCTGCTGGGCGAGAAGCCGTTCGGCATTGATTGGTCCGCCAACGGCACGATCCTGGCCGCGATCAAGGAACGACCTGAGGTGCTCGTCCGCTGCTCGAGCGAGATCCCGTTCTACCCCGGCGCCTATGCGATCGCCGAGATGGTGAGGCAGGGTCGGTTCGGGCGCATCATCGAGGTCGAGGCGGGGTTTTGGCACTCGTCGGACCTGAACCCGCTCAAGCCGGTCAACTGGAAGCGCCGCGTAGCGACGAACGGCGCCTACGGCTGCATGGGCGACCTGGGCATGCACGTGCTGCACCTGCCGCTGCGATTCGGCTGGCGGCCGCGCACGGTGCGGGCGCTGCTGAGCAAGGTCGTCGAGACGCGGCCGGACGGGAAGGGCGGCAGCGCGCTGTGCGAGACGTGGGACAACGCCACGCTCGCCTGTGACGTAGATGCGCCCGGCGGGCAGTACAGGTTCCCGATGCTGCTGTCGACCAAGCGAATCGCGCCGGGCCACAACAACACGTGGTTCATCCGCATCACCGGCACCGAACTGTCGGCCGAGTTCAGCACGAAGGACCCGAAGCGCCTGGCGACGCTGCCCTACGTGCCCGGCGGCGAGCAGGCTTGGCACGTGGTGGACGTGCCGTACGCGTCGGCCTACCCGACGATCACCGGCAACATCTTCGAGTTCGGCTTCAGCGACTCGATCGTGCAGATGTGGGCCGCGTTCTGCGACGAGGTCGCGCACGGGCGCACGGGCATGCGCCAACCGCTGTACTGCGCGACGCCCGAGGAGGCGGCCGGCAGCCACGCGGTCTTCACGGCGGCGCTAGAGTCGCACGAGCGGTCGACGGCCGTCGCGCCGCGGTGGGAGTGAGACCGACCATGATCGCAGACGCAAGCGACAACCCGCCCACCGACCCACGGCTGCCGCAGGTGATCGTGGCGGGGCACATCTGCCTCGACCTGATCCCGCAGCTGACCGGTCCGGCGCGCGTCGAGCCGGGCCGCCTGGTGAAGATCGGCCCCGCCGCCGTCAGCACCGGTGGGGCGGTGGCGAACACCGGCATCGCGCTGCACCGCCTGGGCGTGCCGGTGCGGCTGATGGGCAAGGTCGGCGACGATTTGTTCGGACGTGCGATCCTCGACGTGCTGCGTGGGCAAGACCCGCGTCTGGCCGACGCGATGCGCGTCGCGACTGGCGAGGCGAGCAGTTACTCGATCGTCATCAGCCCGCCGAACGTCGACCGCAGCTTCATGCACTGCAGCGGCGCCAACGACACGTTCACCGCTGACGACGTGAACTACGATCTGCTGAGCGGCGCGCGGCTGTTCCACTTCGGCTACCCGCCGATCATGCGACAGATGTACGCCGACGGCGGCCGCGAACTGCGCAGCATGTTCGGGCGCGTGCGCGAGGCGGGCTTGGCAACCAGCCTCGACCTGTGCCAGCCCGACCCGGCCAGCGAGGCGGGGCGCCTCGATTGGGTTCAGCTGCTGTCGGGCACATTGCCGTTCGTGGACGTGTTCCTGCCGAGCATCGATGAGCTGCTGTACATGCTCGACCGCCCGACCCACGACAGACTGGCCGGCGGCGAAACGCTTAATGCCGTGATGAATCGCGCCCGCCTCGCGGTCATCGCCGACCAATGTCTTGCGATGGGCGCGGCGGTCGTGGCGATGAAGCTGGGCGAGCACGGGCTATACGTGCGCACGAGCACCGACCCGGCGCGGGTCGCGGCGTTCTGCAGCCGTCTTGGTTTGGACCGCATGGAGTGGTCGGGCAAGGAGGCGCTCAGCCCCTGCTTCCGCGTCGAACGGGTGGTGGGGACGACGGGGTCGGGCGACTGCACGATTGCTGGCTTCGTGGCAGCGCTGCTGCGCGGCGACGGGCCCGCCCAGGCCGCCGATGCTGCCACTGCGGTCGGCGCCTGTAGCGTCGAGGCGGCCGATGCAACCAGCGGCGTGCCGTCGTGGCCCGTGGTGGCCGAGCGCGTGCGGCGCGGCTGGCAACGGTGGCCTGTTACGCTCGACGTCGGATCAGCAGTTCAGACGGCTTAGCCCGTCTTAGCAGGAGTGAATCCATGAACATGGGCATCTCGCGAACCCCCGATCCCTCGTCGCCTCAGGCACGCCGCCAGCGCGCTGCGGACATGCTTCGCAACGCCGGTATCGTGCTGACGGATGACGAGGCGGCATCGATCGAACTGGCGGACTTCGGGCTGAGCGACTTTGATCGCCAGGGCCTGTCGCTGGTCGTCTACGCCAATACCGACAGATACTGCGGCAAGGAACTGGTCTTGTTCCCGCACCAGACGTGCCCAGAGCACCGCCACCCGCCCGTGCCGCTGCCCGACGGGCGGACGGATCCGGGCAAGATGGAGACCTTCCGCTGCCGCTGGGGCCAAGTGTTCGTATACGTCGAAGGCACGCCGACGCCCAACCCGAAAGCACCTGCGCCGGCGGGCAGCGCCGAGCACTACACGGTGTGGCACGAGGTCGCGCTGCGGCCCGGGCAGCAGTACACGATCCCGCCGGACACGCTGCACTGGTTCCAAGCTGGCCCGGCCGGAGCGATCGTCACCGAGTTCTCGAGCACGAGCCGCGACGAGCTGGACGTCTTCTCCGATCCGAACATCCGCCGCGTGGGTTAAGCGCAGCCCGAGGAGCCGTCATGTCCGATCGCCCTCAACGTCCATCGCCATCGCCATCGCCACCGCCGCCGCCGCCCCTGCGGGTCGTGCAGGGCCAGCCGTCGTGGCGGGTCGCGTCGTCGACGGTCGAGGCCTTCGTCACGCGCACGGGCGGGCAGCTCGGGCCTGTGACGTTCGACCGAAGCGGACGACGCATCCGGCCACTGTCGGTGGCGCCATGGGCGACCGAGCCGCACCCGCGCGGGCTGCCGCCGATGCTGGCGACGCTGCGCGGCGACTTCTTCTGCATGCCGTTCGGTGGCAACGAGCACCCGCACCGCGGCGAGCAGCACCCGCCGCACGGTGAGACGGCCAACGTGGCGTGGTCGTTTCGATCGCTGACCAAGCAACAGGGACGCACCGAGCTACAGCTGACCCTACGCACGCGCGTGCGACCGGCGACCGTGACGAAGGTCGTACGCTTGATCGACGGGCACGACGCGGTCTACACGCGACACGTGATCGAAGGCGCGTCCGTACCCATGAACCTCGGTCACCAAGCGATGCTGCGCTTCCCGGCGGGCGATGCGACGGGCGCGATCGCGACCAGCCCGTTCGTCCACGGCCAGGTCTACCCCGGTCCGCTCGAGAACCCCGCGACGGGTGGCTACCAGTCGCTGCGGCCGGGGGCGACGTTCACGTCGCTCGCCGAGGTGCCGGCGCTGGACGGCAGCACGGCCGATCTGTCGCGCTACCCCGCACGCCGGGGGTTTGAAGATCTGGCGACCGTCGTACATGACGATGCGCTGCGGTTCGCCTGGACGGCCGTCACGTTCGCGGCCGAGGGGTACGTCTGGCTGACGCTGAAGGACCCGCGCGTGCTGCGGCAGACGATCTTCTGGATCAGCAACGGTGGCCGGCACTACGCGCCGTGGTCGGGCCGACACGTGGACGTGATGGGCATCGAGGACGTCACCAGCTACTTCCATGAAGGGCTGGCGGCATCGGCGTCGCCCAACCCGTTCAGCCGCGCCGGTTGGCCGACGACGCTGCGTTTGTCGCCCCGCTGGCCGACGGTGGTAAACTCGATCATGGCCGTCGCTCCCGTGCCACGCGGGTGCGCGCCGGTAACAGCGGTTGAGGCCGACGATGGCGACGGTGGCATCATCCTGCGTGCTGGACGCCGCACGGTCGCCAAGGCTCAAGTTAACCTAAACTTCCTCAGCGACTCTTCGGCTCCGCAGTGACCAATCGCGCCGCGCCTTAACGATAAGACATCGCATGACGACCTACGCCGATCCCGCCCGTCCGACGCCACCGACGCCACCATCCAGTGGCCGCGCGAGCACTTCGTTGCCGGTGCTGCCAAGCGGCCCCAGCGACAGCACCGACCCGCACCTGGAGGCGATCGCCACCGATCTGCGCCGGCTGGTGCGCGGCCAGGTGCGCTTCGGCCGGCACGATCGAGCACTGTATGCGACCGACGCCTCGCCGTACCAGGTGGAACCGATCGGCGTGGTGATCCCCGCGGACATCGACGACGTCGCCACCGCCGTGCGGTACTGTGCCGAGCATCGCATCGCGCTGCTGCCGCGCGGCGGTGGGACAAGCCTCGCCGGCCAGTGCACGAACCGGGCGGTCGTGCTCGACCTGTCGTCGCTGTGCCGGCGGCTGCTCGACGTCGACGCCGCCAACTGCTTATGCCACGCCGAGCCTGGCATCGCGATCGACGAGCTGAACCGACAACTCGAGGCCCGCGCACCGGGCCTGCTGTACGCGCCCGACCCCGCCACGGTGGCGCAGGCAACCGTGGGCGGCACGATCGGCAACAACGCCGCCGGTGGGCGGTCGATTCGCTACGGCCGCACCAGCGAGAACCTTGCTGGCGTCGAGGTGCTGCTGAGCACTGGCGAACGATGCTGGCTCGAACCTGGGGCCGGCCGACGCAGCGCGGTGGCGCAGCGCTTGGCGCAAGGCGTCGCCGACGTCTGCGTGCGCCACGCCCAACTGATCCGCGAGCGCTTCCCGAAGACGATCCGTCGCAACGCGGGCTACGGCTTGGACATGGTTCTGCAACAGCTCGACCGCGGCGTGGCGGTGGACGACCTCGACCTGTCGGGCCTGATCTGCGGTAGCGAGGGCACGCTGGCGATCATCGTCGGCGCCAAGCTGAAGCTGCACCCGGCGCCACGCGCGACCGCCCTGGCGATCGCGTCGTTCCCGTCGCTGGACGCGGCGATGGACGCGGTGAACCCGATCCTGGCCACTGGGCCCAGCGCCGTCGAACTGCTCGACGACGTTGTGCTGCGGGCCGCCAAGGGTAACGAGGTCTGCCGGCCGTACGTCGACCTGTTGCCACGCACCACGGGTGGTGCCGAGCCGGCGGCCGTGTTGTACGTCGAGTACCAGGGCGCCGACGCCGCCGACGTGGAGGCAGGACTGGCGCGGTTGACCACGACGCTGCCGGGCGTGGCAATCGCCGCGTACCGCGACAAGCCGGCGATGCTGAAGGCGTGGGTGTTGCGCAAGAGCGGCGAGGCCCTGCTGCACGGGCTGCCGGGCCGCCGAAAGCCCCAGACGTTCGTCGAGGACAACGCCGTGCCGGTGGAGCGCTTGCCCGAATTCGTGCGGCGATTCCGTGAGATCGTCGCCCGCCATGGCACGCAGGCGTCGTACTGGGCGCACGCCAGCGTGGGCGTGTTGCACGTGCGGCCGATGCTCGATCTGCACGATCCCGCAGACCTGGCACGCATGCGCGCGATCGCCGTGGAGGTGGCCGACCTGGCCCGCGACTGCGGCGGCGTGATGAGTGGCGAGCATGGCGACGGCCGGGTGCGTGGGCCGCTGCTCGAGCGGTTCTTCGGGGCGGAACTCGTCGCGGCGTTCGGCGAGGTGAAGCGCCTGTTCGATCCGGTCAACATTCTGAACCCGGGCATCCTCGTCGACCCGGGCCCGGTCGAGACGATTACCGATCACCTGCGGACCGCAGAGCGCGCTGCGACCGCGCGGGCACCGGTGGACACGTACTTCGACTACGGCGATCAGGACGACTTCGACCACGCGGTCGAGCAGTGCAACGGCGCCGGCTTCTGCCGAAAGACCGCCGGCGGGACGATGTGCCCCAGCTATCGCGCCACGTTTGACGAGCGCCACAGCACGCGCGGCCGCGGCAACGCGCTGCGCGAGGCGATCCGCGGGCGTCTAAGTGCCGCCGGCCGGCCTGCGTGGGACGACCCGGACACGCACGAGACGCTGGACCTGTGCCTCAGCTGCAAGGCGTGCAAGAGCGAGTGCCCGAGCAACGTCGACGTGGCGCGGCTGAAGGCCGAGTACCTCGCCCAGAGTTGGCGCGCCCGCGGCAAGCCGCCGCTGCGCGCCTGGGTCTTCGGCCACGTTCGGCGGTTGAACCGGTTGGGATCCGTCACGCCCGCCGTCGCCAACTTCGTCTCGAACCTGCCGCCGGTGCGCGGCATCATGAACGGCGTGCTGAAGCTCGCGCCACAGCGCACGCTGCCGGCGTTTGGGCCAAGCCTGTACCGGTGGTTCGGCAAGCGTCGGCAACGCGACGGCGGCGGGGCAGTGGCGGCAGGTGGGCGGCAGCGGCGGCCAACGGTGGTGCTGTACGGCGACTGCTTCACGGTCTACAACGACCCGCACATCGGCCGGGCGGCGGTGCAGGTGCTGGAAGCGCTGGGGTACGCGGTCGAACTGCCTCCGGTGGCGTGTTGTGGTCGCGCGATGATCTCGACCGGCCTGCTGCCCGACGCGATCGCCTCGTCCGACCGCGCGATGGCGACATTGCTCCCGTACGCCAACCGCGATGACGTGGCGGCGATCGTCGTCGGTGAGCCGTCGTGCTTATCCGCGATGACGGATGACTGGCTGCAACTGAAGCTGTCGACGCCGCTGGCGGACCGCAAGCGGGTCGCCGCGAAGGCGATGTTGATCGAGGACTTTGTCGACCGCTTCTGGGCGTCGCACCCCAACGAGCCCGCGATACCGGTCGATGCGCCGGCGATCGTGCTGCACGGGCACTGTCACCAGAAGGCCCTATGGGGCGACGGCACCAGCGCCAGCCTGCTGCGGCGATTGACCGGCGGACGCGTGACAGTGTTGGACTCCGGCTGCTGCGGCATGGCCGGCAGCTTCGGGTACGGCGCCGACAAGTACGACGTGTCGATGGCAATCGGCGAACTGTCGGTCTTCCCACCGCTGCGGAAGGCGGATCCGGATACGGTGATTTGCGCACCTGGCACCAGCTGCCGTCATCAAATTAAGGACGGCACCGGTCGACACGCCTTGCACCCGATCGAGCTGGCCGCTCGTTTGCTTCTGCTTCCACCGGCCGCCGACCCCGTCGCGACCGCGGCGAAAAATGGGGCCCCGCGAGTCTGATTCGCGGGGCCTCAACGGATCCTGATCGTGCCGGTTGGCGAACTAATGCTGGAACGCGCCGGCGTCGGGTGCCGCATTCAGCGGGCGCGGATTGCCGTCTATATCGGTTAGCGGCGTGATTGGCTCCCAGCGACCCTTGCCCAGTGCCGGACTGCCGGGCTTCACGCGGAAGTTGGTCATCGAGGGTTCCTGCCAAGTGGTCAGCCAAGGGTCAACGAACAGCGGGTCGGCCACCACGTCGTCGGTGCCCATGATGGGCGGAAAGCCACCACCGAAGTAGACGTTGTTGGCGCGGGTGATGTTCGTGTTTCCCTTGTCCGATCCATCCTTGTTCACCGTGTTCACCGGTTGGCCGTCGCGCGCCCACATCACGTTGTTGATGACGCGCGCATCGTTCGTGCGCTGCAGGAAGATCTGGCCCCATCGCAGTTCCGGGCTGGCGCCGTTCATGAAGGCGGTGTTGTTGATGATGTCCAACTGGTGCGCCTTAAACGCGTGAATGCCGGACCCGCCGTTGTGGGTCGCCACGTTGTTCTGCACGAGCGTGCGGCCGAGGTAGGCGGCGTTCTGGGTCGGCATGACGATCGAGTCGATGATGATGCCGTTGCCGTCCGACACCTTGCCGATGTGCTTCCACATTATGTACGTGCGGTTCCAGCTCACGCGGTTATTGCGCAGCAGCGTCTTGTAGACGTTGCTGGTCGTGTCGAAGTTGAACGTGCCCATCGTGCCCATGCCCGAGGTGGCGTAGATCGTGAACCAGCTGTTGTAGCGGCTGACGTTGTTCTCGTAGGTGACCCAGTCGGCGTCGGTGAGGCCGATGCCACCGCCGGGGCAGTACTCGGCAAGGCAATCGGCGATGCGCACGTGATGGGGACCCTTCCCGCCGCGCAGGCCGTTGCCGCTGATGCCGTTGCCATTGGTGGTGGGCAGCGGCTTGCCGATGTCGTCCTTATAGTTGGCCATCACCCGGTCGGCCTGACCGCGCACGTGCAGGCCGCGCAGCTCGAGGTAGGCGGGCGGCGTGTCCTTGTACTTCTCGTTCCGCACGGTGCCGCCGATGCGGATGGCGCACCACGAGTCGACGTTGATGATCGTGGGCGTGTGGCCGGGGTAGTTCTTCACGACGATCCACGCGTCGGGCTCGCCGGCCGACTCGATGTGCATGATGCCGTCCTGGACGGTGTTTGGCTCCGTGCGGTGGTACTCGCCGTCCATCAGCAGGACGATGTCGCCGGGCTTGGCGAGGTCGACGGCCTTCTGCGGCAGCTTGAAGGGAGTGTTCTCGGTTAGGCCGTCGTTGTCGTCGGAACCGGTGGGCGACACGTAGTAGGCCGGGCTGGCGTAGCAGACGTTGTCGATGCGCAGTGAGTGCGACGCCGACGCCGGGAACGCCGGGCCGGACATGACGTAGGAGATCTGCACGAACGGGTCGGCCGGATTGAACGTGCCCTCGCCAGAGCGCTTCATGGTTGAAAGGTCAATCGCCGAGCGAACGTAAAAGTCGGGTGCCGCCGGGTAGACGACCGTTTCCAATCCGCCGGTGCGGCGTTTGTTGGCATCGAACGATTCGAACCGCACGGTGACGGGTCGGGCGATAGAGGTCGACAGGTCGAACGACAGAGTGAGCTTGCCGAGGTTCGTCTCGGTGTTGGCCGCCGCCAGCAGGCCACTGGTGAACAGTGCGTGCCATTCACCGTTTGCCTCGCCCACCTCGGCCGTGAGCAGGATCCCACCGGAGGGCTTGTCGGTGCCGGCCTGAACGATGGTGCCAATGGGGGCGTGTTCGATCGTCGGTTCCACGGGCAGCGGCGTGGCCGGCATCACGTCTGACGATGCGGACATCCAGGGGTTCGCCCCCTCGAAGTCGTACCGGAAGATGACGCCACCGATCGCTGGCGACCCCAGAGATGCCGCGATCGTGGTTGCGGCGAGAAGAACCTTAGCATGTAAACACTTGAGCATGTTGAACTCCATGAAGATGACGACCGGACGAGACAGACATCCACGGCCGACGGGACGCGCGATTACGGAAACTGGATGGTCAGGCTCGTGCCGTTCGACGTGAGCGTGCGCATCTGCCGGGCCGTCCGCTCACCCCAGGTGACGGTGAACTCGTAGTCGCCCAGGTGGCCGCGCGTCTGCGCCTTGCCCTGCGCGTCGGTCGTGACGTCGGCGCTCGTGCGCCACTGGTTGCGCACGAGGTCGCGCCACACCGCCGCGTTGGGCTTCTCCGACCAATCCTTTCGGTACATTGCGCCGTCGGGCTTCCAGTGCCGGCTTTCCCAGAAGCCCCATTTGGTAAAGCCCGTGACGGCCGGGTGACTGTAGAGCGCGATGAGGAAGTCGCGCGTGTAGTCGGCCTGCAGCGACTCGTCGGTCGTGTTGATCTCGAACTCGGTGATCTGCAGTTCCAACCCCGGCACAGCTAGCAGGTCCAGATCGGTCAGGACGTCTTCAGGATTGCGCACCTGCCGCCCCACGTGGCCCTGAATGCCCATGCCGTCGATCGGCGCGCCGGCGGCGAGCAGGCGCTGGACGATGTCGACGTACTTCGCGATCGTATCGGGGCTCTTGCGGCTGTTGAGCATGCCGTAGTCGTTGATGAACAGCTTCGCGCGGGGGTCGGTCTCGCGAGCCACCTTGAACCACTCGGCGGCCTCGCTCTCGGGGACGTACTTGAAGAAGTCGCGCTCGTGGACCATCTCGTTGATGACGTCCCAACCGACGATGCGCCCGCGCGTGGCGGTCATGATGTCGCGGATGTGTTCCTTGATCAACGGGGACATCTCGGCGCGCGGGGCCGGCATGGCCGCGATGCGCTTGGGTGCGAACCGGTCGCCGGGCCAGACCAGGCAGTGGCCGCGCATGCGCAGCCCCTGCGACTCGATCCAGCCAGTCGCCTTCAGCGACATCGCGCGGACGGCGGCGCTGCCGCTCCACTTGTGCCATTTCATGTCGTTGCCGATCACCAGCGTGTCGAACATCTCCAAGGCGGTCTGGCGATAGCGCTCGGCGTCCGGACTGTCCTCGACGATGGTGCCGGCGCTGACCTCGCTGCCGAAGATGAACGCCGGGCGTACGAGCCGCACCGCGACCGCCGCGTCGGGGACGGGCTTGCCCGTCGCGTCGATCACGCGGATGTCGAGCGGCGCCGTGCGGATCCTCTCGATGCGCGCCAGCGCTTCTTTACGCCACGCGGCGCCCTCCTCGCGGCCCTTATAGGTGAAGCGCGTCTGCGGCAACTCGGCGATCGTCGCGCGGTCGCCGAAGTTCAGCACTGAGAAGGAGGCGATCTCGACGGCCTGGGGGATCGTGCCGAAGCGAAGCTGGATCTCGCACTGGCCCGCGTCGGCGTCGCGCGCCGCGGAGAACGGCACCTCGATCAGCGCCCAGTCGGGTCCGGCCGTCAACGGCAGTACGATGTGCGGCGTGTATTCAGGCGTCCGTTGCAGCACCGCCAGCTCGAACAGCGCCTCGCCCGATTCCTGACGGGCGTACTCGGCCCGGACCTGGAACCGCGCCAGCATCACGTCGCCACGCTTGATCGGCATGCGGTTCGCCCACCGCACGCTCACGTGGTCGGTCCACTTGGGCCGGTTGAACGACTCCACCCGCAGCACGGGCGCTGAACCCTGAGACGTGGACCAGGCGGCCGTCGGTGACGGGGTCGACTCGGCCCTATCCTGAAACGTCATCTCCTTCGGCAGGTCGTCGGGCAACAGGTTCATCGGTGCTTTCGACGTCAGCGCCTCGTCCAACGACGCAACGGGTGGCGGTGGCGCAGCGACGGTAAGGTTTGCGGCCACGGCGAAGACGCCGATGGCGGCAAGCAGACAGGCGAACGATAGCTGCATGATTAAACTCCTTCGGAAAACGGGAAACGGCTTCTACCTCGCAGCGCGACGGGCTCAACTGAACATTCGAACCCTCAGCGTCACGATTTCGAATGGCCTGATGTGGAAACGCATGGCGCCCTCGACGATGGGGATCACATCGCCAGGCCACTCGCGCAGATCCGTTCGCTGCGCCGACGTGGCCGCCGGAATTCGCAGGACGACGTCGGTCGCTCGGCCGACCGATTCGTACACCCGAACGATGGCCGCGCGAGCGACACCGTCCTCAGGCCGCTTTACGGTCGACAGGACGACGGTCGACGGCTCCAACGACAGTTGCGACGGCACGTCAGATTGGCAAGCGTTGGCATCGCTGTCCACGACATGCGCCGGTGCGTTTAGCTCTTGTGCCACCCGCAGAACCGCCGACGTTTCCCAGTCTCCTTCGAACGGCACCACTTCGAATTGGAACCGGTGTCGGCCGTGCCCTGATGACGTATCGTCGGGCATCATGCCGGCGTAGACCGCTTTTGGCGCCCGCACGAGCGACGTGATGATCGCGCCGCCGAGAACCTCGACTCCAGGTGCCCCGTTATTGGCAAGAGCGACACCGTGCGAACCGTCCTGCAACAGGACAAAACGCTGCGCCGGCCATTCGCCGCGCGCCGTGTCACGGACGCCGTAAGGTCTGCGCGACACCGTGCCGAACGGCACCTCGTAGATTGCAGCGGCCGAATCGATCGTCGTGGGTAGTCGAAGCCGCACACGCGTGCCTTCGCCTTTCCAATCGAAGCGCACATCGACGCGCAGGCTGGGGCTGCCAAAGGGCAGCGACAGTTCGATGGACCACTGCAGTAGTGCGTCCGGCCCCGCCCAGGCGAGCTTTGGAAACGCTCCTTGCAGCACTGCACATCGACCCAATGCCGTGTCGGCCACGCGTTGCAGTGTAAGCGTACCCGCGATAGCTGGCACCTCGCATCCGTTGGGGGATTCGATTTGAAAGTTGCCATCGTCCCGCTGAGCCACCAGCAGACCGCCGGCCGCCTCGACCAGCACGCGGCCCGTGGGCTTCCAGACGATCTGCTCGATGCCGCCACCGGCAGTCAGGTGTACCGAGAGGTACTCGTTCTCAAGCACGGTTGACTCGACAGCTGTTGCGGCCGGCGCTGCGGTGGGGGGCGCTGCGCGTCGTATCCGTAAGGCTGCGGCGCCACAGGCTGGCGTGGCAGGTGCCACCACGAGTGCGTCGCCTCGCATTTCGAATGCGACCGCTTCCCCACGCGAATCGGTGAAGTCGATGATATGCTGCGGCTCCTTGATGCCAGTCAACTCGACCGGCGAGCGGCGCTGCCATGGCAACCCGTTGAACAGCAGGAGCATTTCGGTTCCTGCATCGGAGATGACCGGCTTCACATCGTCGGCCGCGTTCTTTGCGAGCAGCGATTGCGACGCCATCAATAAACCCTGCATGGCCGCATCGTCGATCCGGTCCAGCGTCGCCAGCACGTCGTGATATACGTGCGTGGGATGCGAGCCGGTAAAAACGTCGTGAAACTGCACGAACGACATGTCCCACCACGCGTCGGCCAAGTTCGGCAACTCGATCGGCCCTGCAAAACACGCCCACTTCTCCGCATCGATCAGCAGCGCTTCAGCTCGCCGGTTGCGCAGACGGAGCGTGGGACGAAGCGAGAAGCAGCCGGTGAACTCAGGGTTGAGGTCGGCGTGCTCAATCGGTAATCGGGGAGACAATCGGTCCAGTTGTTCGAAGAAGTCGGCATAGGTGCCGATGGTCCACATCTCGTTGTCGCGCGATACGTTCCGCGCTCCCGCATCACGGTATGGTCGCAGACTGATGAGCAGTTCGTTCTCGGTCAGCGGTTGCACGAGGAACGGGCCGTCGCCTGGAAGCGCGTCGGCCTCGGCGAAGAGCGCGTCCAGGTCACGCCAATCGCGGCAGCAGGCAATAGCGCCGTACCGCGGCTGCAGTTGCAGGCTGTGGACGTCGCGGCCGATCACGGTGATCTGCGAACCGTCCAAACCACGGGCTGTGAACGCGTCGTGGCGTTTGTCGCCACCGAATCGGCTGCCGACCAGATGGCGAAGGCCGAACTGGCGCAGGATCTGCGGCACTTGCGCGTTGATGCCGAAGGTATCCATCAGCCAGCCGGTGCGCGGTTCGACGTCCCAGTTCTCGCGCACCCAGCGGATGCCTAGCAGTTGGTTGCGCACGTACGACTCGCCGTTGGGCACGTTCGTGTCGAGCGTGGACGCCATACAGCCGGCCATCTCCAACCGGCCAGCGCGCACGTGTTCGCCGAGCCGGCGCACCAGGTCGGGCCGCGACCGTGCCAGCACGCGATATGGGGCCACCTGCTCAAGCGTGTACTTGAAGGTGGGGTCTGAATCCAACGCGTCCAGCAGTCGCACCGCGACCACCTCAAGCATTTCGGTCATCTCGGCAGCGCCCCACTTCCACGCCAGATCGACGTGGGTGACGCCCGCCAAGATGAACGATCGTTTGGTCATGGGTGCTTCATCCTCGTTCGCTATCGTACGTCACGCGTCGCCTACCCGCTCTGTGCGGCGACCCCTCACCGTTGGTACTTAAGCGACATCGTGCGTCCGAGCCCTTCGATCCACCGCTGCTCGCGCAGAGTTAACGGGCCCCGTGAGAGCGAGTCGAAGTTCGCGCGCACGTAGTCCGGCTCACGCATCGCCACGATCAGGTGATCCACTTCCGGCGAGAATGCCGCGAAGCGAAGCAACGCATCGGCCACGCGCATCCGTGCCTCGGCTACCGGACGTTGTTCCAGCACCGCCAACCGTTTTGCCAGCCGATCGACCTCCCACCCGCGGGTGAAGGGCGATGCGCCGACGGTGACGAGGCCGCGCGCCCGGGCCAACTTGAATTGCGGCCGCGTCTTGACGACGCTGGCGAAGTTCCAGGGAGCCACGATGAAATCCAAGGCCGATACGTCTTCAGCGGACCACCCGTCCAGATCGCCCGGCCATAGCCCTAGGGCCGCGACGCGCCCGTCACGCTTCCATCCGCAGACCGCCTCGAACTGCCGTCGGTCGGCCGCCGGCTCACCCAGTGCGTGGATGACCACGATCGGCCGGCCCGTCCATGGGCGTAGGTCGGCCGTCGCTTCAGACAACCGCGCTTCCGTCCACGCGCACGGCTCGGGCAGCGGGTCGGTCATGGGGCCAAAGAAGTTCCAGATGATCGGGCAGGCGGCGTCGCGCACTTCCGCGGGCTCGCTGCTCAGCGAACGACCCAGTTCGGTGCGTTCCGGCGCATAAGTTGTGTCGAACAGGCGCATCCCGCGCTGAAGACATCCGCTCACAATCGCACGCTTCTGCTCACACGACGGCTCAGGATCGCGGCCGAGCGGTTCGATGAACGAGTGCCCGCCCAGAATAAGCGGCGACGCGCACAGCCGCGGGCGTGCTTCGGCAGCAGCCAGCATGTCGACAGCCGGCAACGGCGCTGCGACCGTCGCGCCGCGCCTGCGCCGCGGAGGGGGCGTTATCTTCGTCTGCTCGTTCATGGTTGACCTCTCATTGATCCATGGCGTTAACAAACCACCGCGTCGGATCGGTGCAATTTGCAAGCTGCGCGAGTCTCAGTCGATCCTGTTCAAAGTTAGTTCACCGTTGTGATCTTCGACGCGCGCGTAAAACGACCTGCCTCGCGCCCATCGCGTGCCGCGATCGCGAGCGAGAGCATCTGCACGGGCAAGATCTCGACCAACGGTCGCAATGCGGACGCGACGGCTGGAATGCGGAACGGTGACGTCTGTCCGTTGTCGTTGTCGGCGGCAGCGCTATGGATGAGTGCCGCGTGCCCACCGCCGCGAATGATGTCGTCGTACAGCGCTGCGTTCAGCGGTGCCGTGATCGGATCGCCAGCGAAGATGAGAACGAGAGTCTGATTGCCCGCCATTTCCAGTGGACCATGGCGAAACGCGGCGCAGCTCATGCCCTCGGCGGGTCGGCCGGTCGATTCCTTCAGGATCAGCCCACCCGTGCCTGCGGTGGCCAGCGACACGCCACGGCCGGTGACGAAGACCGCGTCTACGCCGTCCACCAGCTGACGCCACTGCGCCACGTGGTCGCGCCAGTTGGCCAGGTGTCCGGCCACTGCGATGCGAGCGGTTTCCAGGTCGGCCAATGTGCCTGTCAGATCATCATGCTCCATGGCCCGAGCCAGCCAATGAAGAACGGCCAACGTTGCGATGTAGGTCTTGCACGACACCGTCGCCTCGGGCCCAGCGTTCAGCGGCAACAACGTGTCGGCGGCGCGGCCAAGCGTGGAGCTTGGATCATTCGAGATGCCAATCACGTGGCCGAATCGGCGGGCACGGCTTGTCAGTTGTACAATCTCTGCACTCTCGCCCGACTGGGAGACGGCCACCAGCAGCGCGTCGTCGCCTCCACTGCCGGTGCCGATAAAGCCGTGTAGCAGCTCGCTCGTCTCTACCCACACCGAATGCAGGCCCATGTCTGAGAGCGCCAGGTGCAGCGGGTACAGCGCATAAAACGAACTGCCCATGCCGGTGAGCACGACCCGGCTAAACCGGCCCCTGTGTACGTCGCGCATCACTGCCGCCGCGCTCGTTGCGCTCGCCACGCCGGCCACCGCGGCGCGCAGGCTATCGGGCTGCAGCAGGAGGTCCCGCAGGTAGGGTCCCTCGATGAGCGGAATGGCGCGTTCGGTACACATGACGAACTCGATCCTCCTGTCTACGTGGGCCACGACTACGAAACACCTGTCGCCCGGCGTCGCCGTGACCGCGTCATGGCCATGGCACCCAGCGTCAGCACGACGGTCGCGGCGGTAGCCGGTTCCGGCACCGCCGTCACGGTGAGCGTGAAGCTGCCGGGCACCGCGAAGAGTTCGGTCGGGTCGCTCGCCGACGCATCGTTTGCAAACTCAAGCCCAACGGGAGTGAACACGTAAGTGTCGCTTGTCATGGCCGAGGTATCGAAGGTGTACCACGCGATCTCGCCGTTGAACGCTGCGTAGTCACCGACGCTGGACTTGACCCACTGCGTGCTACCAGCGATGCCGGCCTGCACCAACGCGCCGGGCGTGGGCGCTAGCCCGAGAAAAAGGTCGGCGGCTGTGAAGGGCGTGCCGGGCGCGATGATCGGGCTCGTGGAGGCATAGGTAGCCGCGGCCGCGGGTGCGGTTTCGATGTGGTACAGGAGCGACCCGATTGGTAAGCCGTCCGTGTTCACCGACAGACCGAGCGTGATCGACGCCGTGCCCTGCGTGATCGTCGCGCTCGTCGCCCCCGAGCCAGCGACGGTCATCGTCAGCGCGGGCGCTGCGTTCACTGCCGCCGGTGCGCCCGCCACGGCGATCAGCGCACAGCAGAACAGCAGAGAACGGTAGTTGTGGTGACGAAGGGTGTCGTTCATGTCGCTCGTTCCCATGATGATGTTCTCGCACAGGCAGCCAACAGTGGCGGCATTCGGTGATCAGAGCAGCTGGTCCAGCAATCGCGATTTGACCAGCAGTTGATCGGCCCCGGTGATCGATCCGCTGAGGTTCAGGTCCATCAGGAAGTTCGCCTTCGTCACCGGTTGCAGCAGGCCGTTTTTCACCAGCAGTTGGTCGGATCCGGTGACGCTGCGGTTGCCGTTCACGTCGCCCAAAAGGTTGCCGACCGACAGCGTCGCCGCGCCACTGAACAGGTTGCCCCATAGGCCGGTCAGGCCCGAGAAGGTGATGGCCGAATAGCGCTGGTTGACCACGCTGCTCAGGTTCAGCGTGAGCGTGTTGCCACTGACGCTGGCCGAGGCGAACGTGGCGTTGGTGATTGAGAACTCGTTGCCGCTCAGCGTGCCGTCAACAGCTTTCACCGGCTCGCTGAAGGTGAAGACGAGCTGGCTGGCGCCGTTAAGGCGCGGCTCTACGGTCCTGTTGGCGCCACCCATCGCCAGCGTCAGGTCGAAGGTGCCAGCCGACCCATGCACCTTACGGCTGACAACCGACGAGAGCGTCACCGGGCGATACTCGAACGCGCCGGCGTCGGGGGCGTTCACGCGCGTGTTCTTCAGGAAGTCGGTCGTCGGCGCTTCGGTCGCGGTGCCGAAGTCGATCGCCGGGCTGGTCGGCTGCAGGCGGAAGTCGTTGGCGGCGGCGTTGACGTACCGCGGATCCGCATTGCGGCCGGGCGTGCCGGTGATCGGGTTCCAGTAGCTCAGCGCCGTGCCGAACGACACGTTCCCACTGGCGGCGATCTGCCCGGCCGGCACGGTGCCCGAGCGCGTGCGCGCGATCTGCCACGATTCGTTGTGGCTGGCGACGTTGTTGATGATGCGTATGTCCGTGTAGTTCGTCGTGGCGATGTCGATGCCGCCGCCCCAGGTCGATTGGCTGTTGCCGAACCCGTTGCGCGTCACCGTGTTGTGGGCGATCAGGATGTTGGCCCGCGGGCCGTCGTCTGCCCAGTCGGCCACGGTGATGCCGTTCGTCCTGTTGTCGTGGATGAGGTTGTTGGTGATCGTCAGCCCGTGGGCGAGCCCGCCCAACTCGCTGCAGATGGCGATCCCGTCGCTGCAGCTGCGCACGACGTTGCGCGTCACGATGATGTTGGACATCGGGTTCTCGTCGACGGTCCCCGTGCCCTGCTTGCTGCCGGCGTCGAGGTAGATGCCGATGCGCGACAGGTTGCGGACCGTGTTGTTGCGGATCAGGCCGTTCTTGCTGCTGCCCTTGGCGTCGATGCCCTCGCCACCGTTGGCCGGCCCGTTATGACCGACGCTGTTCCACACCTCGTTCTCGGCGACCTCGAAGCCGTCGGTCTCACCGATCGTGATGCACTCGTGAACGCTCTGACCCGCCACGGTCGAGATGCAGGCGTCCTGCACCTTGTTTTTCAGCAGCAGCACCTGGGCGCTGCGGGCAACGAAGATGCCCGAGGCATTGGTGCGGAGGGTATGGGCGTTGGTGATGGTGACGTTGGTCGCGCGGTTTGCGTTCGACGCGCCCTCGACCTTGTAGCCGTACCAGCCGCTGTCGCGAACGTCGATGCCGTCGAACTTGATGTGGTTTGCGCGGATGTCGATCAGGGCGTTCCACTGCGCGACGGTGTTGTTGGTGACCGTTACGTCACCCCCCACGGCTTGGAACACGATCGGCGCCGCCGCGGTGCCGGATCGGGTGACCGACACCTTTTCGTAGTACGTGCCAGCCAGCACGTTCACCACGTCGCCCGCCGCCACGACCGTCGCAGCGGCGCCGATGGTGCGAAAGGGTGCGATCGCGGTGCCGGTACCACCGGCCGGGGCCGTGGCGTCGACGAAATAGCTCGTGAGCAGACAGCGGTTCTCAAGCGTTTCGAACAGCGGGCGTGAGGGGCGTGGGGACTTGTTCATCGGTGCGGTCTCCAAGGTGTTGCGCCGGCCCCACGCGCTTTCGTCTGTGCACCGCCCCCCGTCGCGACGTCGAGCGGATACCGGCAGGGGGCGCCGTGGCCACTCGCGGGGGTCGCGATCGGGGTGCGCGGGTGCTCGGTCACGATCAGATCCGCCGACGACGCAGGGCGGCCAGTCCGCCCAGCGCCAGCACGCCCAAGGCAGCCGGTTCGGGGACGGCGGCGGGGGTGAAGGTGACGGCGACGTCATCGATGAAGTTGCTTCGCGGGGTCGTGGCATTGCCAAACTGGCTGCCGAAGAACAGTCCGAGTTCATTGAATGTCGTGAACGGCGAAGTCGAATCGGACGTGGCCAGCACTGCACCATTCACGCTGCTGGAAATGCTGACCGAGCCCAAGGCAGTGCGAGTCAGCGTGAAAACGACCGGATAATTCACGTCGGCCGCAAAATTGCTCGCGGATGATGTCCCGGCTCCACCGGGGATGTCGCTCACGCCCGCGAAGAGGTTTCCTGCCGCCACCGGACGCTTCTGCGCCTTGACGGACACCGATCCCGGCGACCCTGCAGTCGGCGAGTAATTGGCTACGTAGCCGGTGTCGTCCGAATAGCCGTTTGAAGTTGCACCGCCCGTAGCGCCACCGAACGCGTTGCTGTTGTTCGTGGTCTCGATTGTGCCCCGGTCGAACAAGCCGATCCGGAACGCGCTCGCACCTGTCGTTGGCGCGGCCCCCGAGGTTCGGATGGTGGCCGTCAGCGAAAGGCTGTCTCCCACCGCCAGGCTCGTGTTGGCGAATCGAGCCGTGACGCTGAAAGCGTTTGCCTCGTTCAAAACGAACAGCGAATTGCCATTGATGCCTGGCCCGACGTTGCTGGCCGACGTACCGGTCGCCATGTTCGCGTTGCCATTGGTTGAGATGACGTAGTCGTTGGTCAGCGGTGTCACGCCGTCGATGTCGATCCCATTGACGCTGAACGTTGGTCCCGCGCCGACGTTGCGAACTGCATTGGTGAAGTCGTGGTTGATCAGAACGGTCGCCGCGTTCGACCAGGACGTCATCAGGCTGGCGACGGTGACTGCGGCGATCGTGTAGATTCTGCTGCGTTGCATCTATTTCTTCCTCTCCGAGTTCGATTCGCTTCGCTCGCAAACGCTCGACGGCACATTGCCGGCGGGGCGGGCGATCTGTGGACGATGAGCGTGGGCGTGCCAATCCGCGGGCGGACCACCGGTCCGATCATTGGGTCAGCAAGCTGAAAATGGGTTCACTTCCGTTCCTCAGGATCGCCGAGCCGCATATGGCTCGGCGATCCTGAGGAACAACGGGGCGAGGGGGCGAGGGGCGGGCCCGCTTACGGGACCGGCTTCGTGATCAGCGTGACCTGCCACCGTCCGGCAGCGTCGGTATTAAGCGTGGGGCGGTCGTACAGGTTGTCCCCGGTCCGGGGCAGTTCGTTTCCGTAGAGAGGAGCAGCGTGGCCGTCAAGGAATACCACGTTGCAAGCACGGTCCTTTTCCGAACCGTTGGTCTTGCCATGGCGGAGGGTGAACTTATTTGGGTTCAGACTATGCGTCCAGAATCCATCGAACACGAGGGGGATACGGACCGATTGCTTCACCTTAAACATGTTGTCGCTCACCGCCTTCAAAGCGTTGGTTCGGTGGTAGAGGACGAACGGAAACCATTCGGTGTAGGGGCGCGGCGCCCACCATGCAGTACCACCCCAGTCCATGCCGTTGACCGCGTAATTGACCGCGATCTTCTGGCCAGGTTCCGAGCCGACAGGCGGCGTGATGCCGTCGAACAGGGCGAAACCAAGGTCTTGCGTGCGTGACGTGGGAGTGAAGCTGAACGGAACCGACGAGCCGTCGATGGAGCCAGTTGGGCAGATGAAGGCGCTGTTCGGCGTGCCGTCGAGTGGGGCCGTAATCAACTTCTGGCTGACAAGGATCGCCGGCCAAGTGGTGTTATACGCCGAGCCACCGCCACCCTGGTACTGGGATGGCATGAGCTTGCCCTTGTTGCTCGTCATGTACATCTGCAGCCCAATCCCAATCTGCCGGAGATTCGACAGACACTTGACGGATTGCGCTGAACGTCGCGCTGCGTTCAGGGACGGCAGCAAAATGCTAATTAGTAGCGCGATGATGCCGATGACGACCAGCAGTTCGACCAAGGTGAACGCGGATCGGCGGGATGACCCGGTGGGGCGGGCACGGTTGGAGATGAAGGTGACCATCGATACTCCCTTTGGGGCGACCGTTTGAAGTGTGATCGCAGCTAACGTCGCCGCGTTCATGGTGGAAACATACAGCGAGAAAAACCGTCAGCCACTCCATTTCGGGTCTATCGTGCTTCGATTTGCGTTCGTCGTCGGCAGTGATATGGTACGGATATGGACGATGCCTCAATGGTCCTCAATGCCAAGGCACAAATGGGTGCCACTCCCACTACTACGCGGCCGCGGCCACCGCGGATCGGGGTAATTGTTGATCCCGTTTACGCCCACGGGCGCGGCATCCTGCGCGGCATCGTGGCGTACGGACTGGGGTGCGGGTGGCAGTTTCAAAAGCCCACGGGCTGGTTCTTCGAGGCGCTGCCCGACATGCTCGGTTGGCAGGTGGACGGGCTGATTGCCTCCATTCACGATGAAGGCATGGCCGCGTTCGTGCAGCAGATGGGCGTGCCGACCGTCAACATCTCCAGTTCCTACGCCTACGGTGACTGGCCGTCGGCCGTCTGCGACAACCAGACGATCGGGCGGTTGGCGGCAATGCACTACGTCGACCGCGGCATCCGCAGCCTGGCGTACGTGGGACTGCGCACCTCGCGCTGGTCGCTGGAGCGGCTCGAGGGGTTCTCGACCGTGGCCGCCGAGCATGGAATCGAAGTTCTGAACTGTCCGCACGACGTCTACAACTTGGCCGAGCGAGGGGAAACCCTGGAGACCAATCCAATCCAGCGCTGGCTCGCGGGGCTGCCGAAGTCCACGGGCTTGCTGGCGGGCAACGACTCGATCGGTGAGATCGTGATGCACGACGCCCGCGCCGCCGGTCGGCACGTACCGGAAGACCTGGCGGTGCTGGGGGTCGACAACGACGACATGACCGTGCTGATGACCACGCCCGCGCTCTCCAGCGTCGATTCCAACGCGACGTCCGTCGGCCGCGAGGCGGCGCGATTGCTGGAGCGCATCATGGCCGGTGAGCCCGCGCCGACCGAGCCGGTGCGCGTGCCACCGCTGGGCGTGGTGGCGCGGGCGTCGTCGGATGTGCTGGCATTGCCGGATGTCGACGTGTCGTCCGCCGTCCGGTTCATACGTGAACACGCGGCGTCGGACATCACGGTCGACGACGTGCTGGCCGAGGTGCCACTGTCGCGCCGGCCGTTGGAAAAGCGATTCCGCAAGGTGCTGGGTCGATCGATTTTGACCGAGATCCATCGCGTGCGCGTCGAGCGCGCGGCGCAATTGCTGGTGTCCACCGACCTACCCATGCCGGCCGTCGCCAAGGCCAGCGGCTTCGCGACCTATACCCGCCTCGGCATCGTCTTCCGCAAGATTAACGGCTGTTCACCCACCGAGTACCGCCAGCGCTTCCGCCCCAGCCGTCTTCAAGATTTGCCCGCAGGCTTGTAGCGAGGACCTTGATTACCGCGGTCACGCAGCGATCATGCGCGGAGCCGTGCGTGCGATCGCGGCACGCACCTGCATGAGGATCACGTCGTACCGCGCGAAGTCGATGGCATGCCCGGCCTTGAATACCTGGAAGCGGGCCTGGACGTTCAGGCCGGACGCGATCTCGTGCTGCGCCAATAACCAGAACAGCGCGTCGATTTCGTGCCCGTAGTACGCCCGCGCCTTGTCGCTGGGGGCCGCTTCACGCTTCCGATGGAGGTAGGCCAGACGGCTAGCGAGGGATCTGAAGTGGTCAGCGGCGGTGCCGACGGAGCGTCCCTGCTCAAGGGCGGCCAGCTTCCAAATCGTGTCAAGGTTCGCTTTCGAGTCCATGGCCGTCCTCCTCGTCGTCGCGCGGCGTCAGTTGCTCAGATTGACCACCACTCAACGTCTGGTTCCGAGGCCCCCGGGGCGCTCATGCGGTGGTATGGAGTACCCATCGGCGATCTGCGCGACCCGCGTTAGCAACCGATGGGTGAACAAATTCAATTTACTCGTCCCGCGACCGCGCTAGTGCACGGCCGAGGGCCAGAAGGGCCAGCAGGATGCAGCTGACCACGATCATCACGGGCGCCAAGCCAATCCGGTTGAGCAACAATGGCATGACGAGGAACGTCACGATGCCGCCGCCGATGAACGGTGCCGACAGCGGGGCGGCGATGGCGTAGTCGGCGGCGGCGCGGGTGCGCAGGTCTGGATCGACGATTCGCAACAGCATCAGCCCCTGCGGTGTGTTGGCGGTGCTGAAGCCGTAGTTCAGCAGCCCCAACTCGAACCAGTACGCACGCGGCAACAGCGCCCGGGCCAGCACGAGCAGGCAGAACGCCGACCAGGCCGCGGCCAGCACGAGCATTAACACGAGCGGCCAACCGAACTGGCTGATCGACTCCATCCGCATCGTCGCCAGTCCCGCGATGATCAGGAATTCCATCGCCACGCCAACCAACCGCTGGATTGCCACCGCGTCCACATACCGTGCCGTGCCCGTCAACTCGGCGAACCGGCGGACGATCCACCCGCCCAGTAGCGTGAACAGGAACAGCGGTACGTTGTCGGCATAGTCGATCGGCTGATTGCGTATGATCGGATCGTCGGCGTTTACCACGAGCCCCACGATCGCCAGGAACGCCAGCTTCAGCCCCAGCCCGACCGCCACCGCAGCCGCCAGCGCGATCACCGCCACCACGAGCGGTTCCGCGACGGCGGGGGGAATCGGCGTGGCCGTCGGCGCGGCATCCGGATCCATTTGTGGAACCGCTAATTCACTGCCTGAATCATGGGTCTTTTGATCCTTTTGTTGCCCCACCCATCCACGGCGGATAGCGAGGTTGACGAATGCCAGCCCGCTGATGACGCCGTAGATCAGTCCCACCGTTGCAGCGAAGAACGCGAGATCTCGGCCCTGGGGAAAGCCCTCGGCCGAGTAGATCGCGCCCATCCCGGCGGCCGACCCGTGCCCACCGGCCCAGCTGATCTCGAGCAGCTGGCCGAACGTGGGTGGGATGTCTGGATTGACGGGACGTACCGCCAGCGCGTAAACGCCCAGCCCGATGAGCAGTTGCCCCAGGATGATCACCCACGCCAACACGCCCGACCGCAGCCCTCGCCGTGCCGCCGACGCCAGCGAACCAGCGTTGCGCGGCCGTTCGATCAACAGGCCGGCGAAGACGACCGCGATCAACGTCGCGGGCCACGACTGCCATTCAGCCAGCACCGATTGTCCCCATGCCGCCACGCCGGGTGCCTGAGCCGCGAATGCAGTGTTTACGAAGACTTGGGCCAGCGCGAACCCCAGTATCCCGGCCACGACCGCCGCGGGGATGTACAGCCACTTGAGCAGTCGCAGCCGCATGCGGAGCAGCAGCCCGATCGCGAGCAGGCCGGCCGCCAGCAGGATCGCGTGCATCGCGGGGTGGTTCATCGGGTTGCTCGCGTGGTGGCCGGCGCGGCGGCGCCACCGTTCGGGGCCAGTGGCATCAGGCCGCGCAGCGCGCGGTCGGCGTTGCCGTCGTAAACCTTCCGCAGCACGTCGTCGGGCAGGTAGGCGCCGTAGATGCGCCACTCGCCTTCCGTGGGGAACGGGTTGTCGTAGTAGTCGAAGTACTCGTCGTCGGTCTCGAGGTACCGATAGTAGATCCGCTCGCGCGGCTGATCCGGGCGGCCAGGAAAGCGATCGGTCCCGAACAGCACGCGGTCCTGAAACTCGATGAGGAACTTACGTCCGGCGTACGGTTGACGGCCAAGCTCGGGCACGCGGCCGGATATGTCGACGTACAGGTTCGGGCATTGCCGCAACCACGTCGACAGCTTCGCCAAATCCTCGCCGCTGTTGGCCAGATGGGCGCTGATGAAGACCGTTCGCGGGTGCCGCTGGATCACACGGAGGTGCTGCGCCAGCACCTCTTCGTAGCTGGGGAACTCCGGGCCGTCGAAGCTCCAGCCCGGGTGGCGGCGCAGCTGCATCCACCGTTCGTTGCGCCGGTCGACCGGCCGAAAGAACGCCGCCGGGTCGCTCGAGTGGATCAACACGGGCATGCCCAGCCGACCGCAGGTGTCCCAGATCGGATCGAGCCGCGGATCGTCCACCGGAATGGTCTTGCCAGCGTTGTCCTTCGTGGTCAGCCCCAGCCCTTTAAAGATCTTCAGCCCCGCGACGCCCTTGCGGTGTGCATCCTCCAGAAAGCGCACCGTGTCGGCTGAGAAGCGCGGATCGTCAATCTGGTCGAAGTCGACATTGCAGAAGATCAGCAGGCGGTCCGGCGCGACGGCGTGGAACTTGGCCAGCATTTGGTCGAGCCCATCACCCCAGCCACCGCTCAGGTTCACCGCCCGCCGCAGGCCGAGGTCGTCCATCGCGCGGAGCATGCGCGCCGGGTCCTGCTTGAGCGTCCAATGACAGTGGATGTCCGTCACCGGAAACTTTGGCCGGTCGACGCGGGTTGTCTTCGTCACGAGTCCAGCGTCCGGCCGGTAGTCGCTTAGCAGTTCATCCCCCACATAAACCGCGATGCCGGCACGCAGCGCGGCGGCGGCGGTAGGCTGTGTCGCGGTACGTGCCTCCGGAGTCGTGACCGCAGGCTGTAGGACGTTCGGGCCAGCAGTAGGATCAGTCCTGGCAGCACAGCCGACAGTGGCAATCAAAAGCACGATGCTGGGCAGCAGTTGAACGAAGGCGGTGCGTGGCCAGCAATGAGCGAAGTTTGAACAGTTCATCCGATTGCAGCTCCGCGCCGTCGTCCCTGCCGCTGAAGAGCGGCGTGCGCCGGGCGCCACGATCTTAGCGAGTGCCGTTCGACTCGCCACAACGCTGGCCATAACCGCGAACTGGCTAACTTTGCCGATCACCTTAAAACATCCGCTGGAATTAATCGCTGGTGTGTGGCATACAGAGATGGTCGACCCAGGGCAGCGGCATTTGCATAATTTGTTAGATGCCGGTTCGCGCTATGCGCCCAAGCCATGTCATTCGATCCCAGAGCTAGTAGAATGCCATGATGCCAACGGGCCGCGGGGAGAAGCCGAGAGACACCGGGCCTTGCCAGCCGCACCGAAAACGTGGAGATGGACGACAGGGCTTGGTGCTGCCCGACGTCACCACGCCCCCCGGCTGAACAAGTTCAAGGTGTTGGAATTCCTGCGGCGGGCCGGGCAACTCGGGGCACAGGACAGGAGACGACGATGCCGACGACAGAGAGGAAAGACCTCGCGGTGCTGGACCTACCGCTGGAACGGGACGTATTTCTTCGGACGCTGATCCGCGAGCTGGCCGGGACGTTGCAGGACGTGGTGGGCGTGCAGGAGGCATCCGGCTTCGTGAGCGTGGTCGGCCAGCGGGTCGGGGAGTACATCGACGGGCAGTACAAGACGGCCCTGCAGGTATCGAACCTCAGCCGCGAACAGGTCGCCGACGTGCTGGTGGACCTGAAGCGGCGCATCCAGGGCGACTTCTTCATCGTCGAGGAGAGCGACGAGAAGATCGTCTTCGGCAACCGCACCTGCCCCTTCGCCGACAAGGTCGAGGGCCGGCCCTCGCTATGCATGATGACGTCGAACGTCTTCGGCAGCATCGCGGCCGGGAACCTCGGCTATTCCAAGGTCGAGCTGCAGCAGACGATCGCCAGTGGCGCGAGCGAGTGCCGCGTGGTCGTGTACCTGAAGCAGACGCCGGAGAGCGAAGCGGCGGACGGCCGCGAATACGTGAAGGGCTGAGCCGCGAATGCACCCGGAACTGGAACATTTCGTGCGGGTGCTGCCCGAGCCCTGCTTCCTGGTGTCGGGCGCGGGCGAAGTGCTGCTGGCCAACGCGGCGGCAGCCGGGATGACCGGCGTCGAGGCGGTGGCACTGAAGGGCACGCGGCTCGCGACGCTGATGGCGGATCCGGAGCAGAAGGTGCAGGACTTCCTGCGCCTGTGCGCCCGCAGCCGCCAGTTCGTCCCCGGCTCATTCACCTGGCTCGGCCGCGTCCAGCCGCTCGAGATGCGGTGCGACGGCGTGGTGATCGCGCCCCGCACCGACGCCTTGCCGGCCATGTTGTTCGTCCGCTGCCGGCCGAAGGCCGAGGCCACCGACCAGTTCGTGCTGCTGAACCGCAAGATCGCCGACCTGTCGCGCGAGGTCCTGGAGCGCCGGAAGGCCGAACAGCAACGCGACGAGCTGCTGCAGAGCGAACGCGCGGCCCGCGTGGAGGCCGAGCGGAACAGCCGGATGAAGGACGAGTTCCTTGCAACGCTGAGCCACGAGCTGCGCACGCCGCTGAACGCGATCCTCGGCTGGGCGCAGCTGCTGCAGCACGATCGCACGCCGGCCGACGAACTCGGCAACGGGCTTCAGGTGATCGAGCGGAACGCGCGGGTCCAGAAGCAGCTGATCGAGGATCTGCTGGACATGAGCCGGATCATCTCCGGCAAGGTGCGGCTCGACGTGCAGCGGGTGGAGCTGCAACCGGTCATCGAGGCGGCGGTGGAGGCGATCCGGCCGGCGTCCGAAGCCAAGGGCATCCGCCTCCAGGTCACGCTCGACCCGATCGCCGGGCCGGTCAAGGGCGATCCGAGCCGGCTGCAGCAGGTCGTCTGGAACCTGCTCAGCAACGCGGTGAAGTTCACGCCTAGGGGCGGGCGCGTGCAGCTGTTCCTGGAGCGCGTGAACTCGCACCTGGAGATCGTCGTCAGCGACACCGGTGAAGGCGTCCCGCCCGAGTTCCTGCCGCACGTGTTCGACCGCTTTCGTCAGGCCGACGCGTCCACGACCCGCCGCCACGGTGGGCTGGGCTTGGGGCTGTCGATCGTCAAGCAGATCGCCGAACTGCACGGTGGTACGGTCTGGGCCAAGAGCCCTGGCGAGGGTAAGGGCTCGACCTTCATGGTCATGCTGCCGCTGCTGGTCCTGCACGAGAACGGCGACAGCCCCTCTGAGCCACGGGTCCACCCGGCGACCGCGGAGGCAGACAAAGTCGAATGCGAGGAGGCCGACCTGGCGGGCGTGACCGTGCTGGTGGTGGACGACGAGCCCGACGCGCGGGAACTGGTGCGGCGGTTCCTTGGGGCCTGCGGGGCTGCCGTGGTCACCGCCGGCTCGGCCGACGAGGCGATGGCCCTGCTGCGGGAGCGGCGGCCGCGCGTTTTGGTCAGCGACATCGGCATGCCCGGCGCGGACGGGTACGAGCTGATGCGCCAGGTGCGGTCGCTGCCCGCGACTCAGGGCGGTCGCACGCCCGCTATTGCCCTGACCGCGTTTGCGCGGACCGAAGACCGCACCCGGGCGATGCGGGCTGGCTACAACGTACACCTCTCCAAGCCCACCGAGTCGACCGAACTGGTGGCAGCTGTAGCCAGCTTAGCGGGACTCTCGGTCAGCTGATCCCCTCGCCGTCGTCAGCCGCACGCCCACCTGCGCCAGCGATACGCCGGCCGAGCGCCCAAGGTCGACCGCAATCACGTGCTGAAGGAACGTCGACAGCACACCGGCGAACATCACGCCGATCGCGTGTTCGCCGTACGATTACGCCGCCGACCGAAACCGCGCGTCGATCGACGGCCGAAACCGGTTCTCCTTCAGCCCCTTCTTCACGGTCAGGTGCTTCTTCTCGATTAGCAGGTGATGGTCGGGCGGGGCGACGTAGATTGTGCCCCCCTTGATGGGCGTCCCATCTTGGGGGTGGACAGCTGGCAACGTCCCGCACCAGCTCAGGATCTGCGGTAACGCGCTGGCGACAACCGGCGGAATGTGCAGGACGACGAAGACGGTGGCGGGCAAATCCTTAGGCGACACACGGACCAAGTCCTTCAACACCGAAGCCACGAGCCGACGCTCCAATTACGATACACCGAGCGCAACTCATCGCGGCATGGTACGACCGGCGACTGGGCCATCGAAGGAACGTGAAAGGGCGCAACTAGCTTGGCAGCCCGGCTTGGCCCGGAATTCGAGCGAAAAAACACAACAATAATTGCGACAAATAGAGCTTTCAGCGCATGAAAAAGGCACGAAAAACGGGCCATTTCAGTACCCCCAAGGGGAGCCGAACCACTACCAAACTATTTAGAATATCAGCCGTATCTGAATTGGCGCCCGAAATTGCGCCCGAAACCATTGGTCAGGTCCGGTTCAACCGGTAGTCTCCAAGCACCATGCTCAAGACCATCAAGAAACGCGGCCGGCCACAGGCATCATACCGTTTGACCACCACGGGCGAACGAATCCACGGCCTCCTACGCCGGGCCGATGGCCGCTGGAAGATCTCGGCGACCCGCCAGACGTTCGTGGAACCCGACGAGATGCTCGCGGTCGCCCGCTTCCGACAATGGCAGGCAAAGCATCAGGGCGGGAACCTCGGCCAGCTTGCGGTCCACGCGACGGCCGAAGCGGCGATGATCGACATCGCCCGCCGCACCAACGCCGCAGGCGGATCGCTCTCGGCGACCGTCAAGCTAGCGGGGGAAGGCACCGGCGGCTGGGCGGTGACCGACCACACGCTGTCGCCCGAACAGTGGGCTTGGCTCAGGCACCAGATCATCGAGCGGCCGCAGTGGGTCGCTGAGCAGGTTGGCGTCGAGCAGGTTGGGTACATCCGAGACCTGAAGAGGCCTCGCACCTCTGAGACATTGAAGAAGGTCGGGGACCTCTACGCGGCTAAAGTTGGTCTGAGCGCCAACGAGGCGAGCAGATCCAAGCTAATGTCGAAAGAGTTTACCCGCGCCGCCGGAGCCGAGCGGATCAGTGACATCACGCACGACGCGGTCGTCGTCTACGAACGCGTCATCCAGAGCGGCACGTACGCACCAAAGAGCATCCTGCACCGGATCCGGAAAGTCCGCACGATCCTGGCCTACGCGATCAAACGCGGCACGGCCGTCGCGGATTGCCGTAAGGCCCTCGACATCACCGCGATGTTGGAAGTGCGGGACCACACGCCACTCGACCCGCGGCAGATTACGCCCCACCAGTTTTGGTCCATCTACGACGCCGCCGCGGGGGCCGGCGATCGGGTCTTCGCCGCCCTCATGTTGACCGCTCTAAACGGCGCGTTTTACAGCAGCGAGGTCGCGAAGTTGAAGTGGCAGGAGATCGACCTGGACCGAGGCGAGATCGTCGCCCGTCGAACGAAGACCGGCGTGAGCAGGGTGGCCGTCCTTTGGCCCGAGACGGTCGAAGCCTTGAACAATCTGGACCGGCCCGGCGAATATGTCTTCAACACGCGAGTGCGAAGTTACACGACATTCAGCGTCCTTGAGGCTTGGCGCAAGTATCGAGGAAATTCGGGTCAGCCCGAGGACGTGACCTTCGGCAGAATCCGTGATGCCGGCTTTACGGTCGCCTGCCGCATCAGCTTGGACCAAGCCCGCGTGCTTGCCGGTCTCCGGCTGCCCGGCGCCAGCGATCACTGCGTTCGTCGCAACCCTCAGTTCGTCGCCAATGCCTGCCGCGCGATCCATGACGAGTTTACGGCTGGTCGCAACAAAAGGAGTGGGTAGATCCGTCCCGCCGTCGGCGACACGAAGTCGACAACGCCCGCTGCCAAACAGGAAGCGGCAAAAGGGAAGCTGAGGCGGCACGTTAGGGCCGTGAAATGCGGACGCACATGCTCTGTCTCAACCCCCTCGATGTTCGGCGCTCGTTCGGTGGCGCGGCCGCTTCGCGGCGGTTACATCCTAAGGGATGGTCACCAGCAAATCGCCGCGGAAGGTCTTGAAGTTGGCTTATGAGCTGGGGCTCGACGTGCTGCCCTCGTACTTCAGCCCGTTCAGCCGGCACGACGGGTTCACCAAGCCGCAGTTGTTCGCGTGCCTCGTCCTGCGCGAACATCAGCGAAAGAGCTTCCGCGGCATAGAGGCGTTGCTGGTCGACTCACCGCAGTGGCTGGCGGACATTGGTTTGACGAAGGCCCCGGACCACAACACGCTGTCGCGCGCGTTCAACGCGTTCGTCACGCCGGGCCTGGCCGAGTCGATGCTCGACCTGACGGCGAAGCTCGCCGCCAGCCGCAAGCTGTTGCGGGGCGACGGGCTCAAGCCGTTGACGCTCGACTCGAGCATGTTCGAGAGCCGGCACGTCAGCCGGCACTTCGAGCGGCGTCAGCAGGACGGCAAGCGTCGGTCGACGAAGTCGAAGACGTCGCCGAACCCTCGTAAAAAAGGGGCGGTTCGTGGGGCCGGCCGGTGAACCGACGGCGGCGGACGGTCGTGCGTCGGCTGCCGAAGCTGTCGCTGGCCGTCGACGCCGCGTCGCACGTCGTGCTCGCCGCGATCGCCAGCACCGGGGCCGGCGGCGACCAGCCGTACCTGAACGGACTGCTGTTTCACGCGTGGCGGCGGACCGAAGGCCGCGTGCGGTGCGTGGTGGCCGACGCGGGTTACGACTCGGAGGACAACCACCGGATCGCGCGGCGGGACATGGGCGTGCGTTCGATCATCCCGCCAAGGCCGGCCGCCCGACGGCGAACTTGCCGACGGAACCGATGCGGCGGAACATGTACCACCGCTTCAAACGCAAGGCCGACGCCCGCGCGTACGGCCAACGCTGGCAGGCCGAGACGGCCAACAGCATGATCAAACGCAACCTCGGCTCGGCCATGCGTGCCCGCAGCGCGGTCGGCAGGCGACACGAGCTGCTGCTCCGCGTGCTGACGCACAACATCATGCTGCTGGCGGAGGGTCGAGCGGCTGTCTTCATCGTCAAGCTCCGAGAACAAGATTTTCGTTCCACGCGGTTTTGGTTTTGAGCATCACATTGAGGATGATCAGGATCTTTCGCATGCACGCGACCATGACCACCTTGAATGCCTTGCCGGCGGCGGTCAGCCGGTCGGCGTAGGCCTTGATCGTCGGGTTGTGACGCTTGGCCACCCACGCGGCCATGAACAACGCGCTGCGGGCGTCCCGCCGGCCGCCGCGGATCATGCGTTTCCCATGCTGCTTGCCGGAATCGTGGTTCATCGGCGCGACGCCGGCCAGGGACGCGACCTGCTCCCGGTTGAGCTTGCCCAGTTCGGGCAGGTCCGCGACCAGGCGGAAGGCGATGGTCTTGCCGATGCCCGGCACGCCGTCGATCAACGCGACGCGCTCCTTCCATTGCGGGTCGTTGTCGATCAGCGACTCGAGCGCCGCGTCGATCTGCGCGACCTGTTTGTCCAGGTGCTTGAGGTGCTGCCTGACCTGCCGCACGGCCAAAGCGCCGACGGCCCGTTGGGCACGGTTGACCTCCATCGTGCGCATGGCGACGAGCTGGCGTCGACGCGTTAATAGTTCGTCGAGCAGAACCTGCTGCGCGGACGGGACCTCGCTGGGCCGCGGCTCCAGGCGCATGGCGAACTCCGCGAGGACGCGTGCGTCGATGCGGTCGGTCTTGGCGAGCGTGCCCATCGCCTGGGCGAAGCGTCGGACGCGCGTCGGGTTGACGACCGCCACCGCGACGCCCGCCGTCAGCAACCCGACGGCGACCCGGCGTTCGTAGCCGCCGGTGGACTCGACGACCACGAGGCGGACCGCGTGGGGCTTGAGTTGGCGCAACAGGGCGTCGATTCCCTCCTCGGAGTTGGGCAAAGAGAGCGTCGGGTCCGCCTGGCGTGACGGCCCGACGCGTAGGTGGACGTCGAGCGTGTCCTTAGAGACGTCGACGCCGACAAATACCGGTGATGAAGGATCGGTCATGGAAACATCCCTGCCTTGCAGATGCGAACTGCGGACCGCCGCCGCGAGGCGTCCCGCGTTCTGGCGGCTGTTCGGGCTTGGACCACGACGCCGACGACGATCCGGCTCGACCACGGCCTCGCGGCCCAGACAGGCTCGATCTGCCGTCGGCGGGCGTGCCGCCAGCGACTCGGTTGGCTCGTCCGCTGGCGACGCACCGGAAACCATTGAACCAGATTTACGGTGCGTATTTAAGATACAAGACAGAGCAGGACGGGCGCCCAATGTGGCGCACCCGTCGCGTCCATCCACGACAGCCCGGCCTGTGCGGCGGGCGTGATCGGGGTGGCCGCGTGGTTGACCACTTAACCCAACCGGGCAACTACGCTTGCTGCAAACGCACCGGTGGTGCCGCCGCCCACGTATCGCAGGAACGACTTGCGGCTAACGGTGCCCTTGTTACAGATCACGACATTCCGTAAACCATCCATGATTTGTCCGATTCTGTTAACAGCAGCCAGAAAACGTTTGTCCGGTCGAGCAGCGACGGCGGCGTACGTCGCGTCGCGATTGAGGCCTGCCGGGCGCTTACTGCGTGCGACCGGTCGGAGTTAACGTCAGTTCCTTTTCCGTCGACAAGAAATGCCGGTGTGGCGATTCGTCTAACACATACGGCCCCACCCTTCGGTCGAAGTTCAGCAGCAGCATCGTTTGATCATCCGCGGCGGGGCGGGCTTCGGGTTCGAACGACTCGCTCGCGTACCGTGCGATCGAACTGATGCGCACGCTATCCAGTTGTCCGTCGAGTGCGTCAACCGCCGACCCACCGCGGCCAACGTCGCCGCCGACGATCAGCGGAAGCTCGTTGTCCTTCAGTTCACCCTCACGGTTCCCACGCGCGACGAGGCGCCCATCGACGTACAGTCGCAGCTCGTGACCGTCGAAGACCGATGCGACGTGGTACCAGCAGTTGGTGTCCAGGCGCAGCGTCGCGGGGCCCGAACGGTCAAACACCTGTCGCCAATGAATGCGCTCGCGGTGGGACGGCCATTGTTCACGAAGATGCCGTACCCGCTGTTCTGCATCTTGCTCAGCAGGCCCTGTCGATCCTTGTACGAGCGGGCCAGGAAGTGGGTCTCCAAGGTGAACTGCTTGCCGGGCAGCCTCATCATCGTCGGCGGCACTGGAAGGGCAGCGTTGCCGCTCAAGTCCAACGCGTTCGGTTGAGCAACGGCCGCGTCGAATTCCATCGGCAACGGCACGCGCCGGGTTGGCACCGCGTAGCGGTGGCTCGGCGCGAGATAATCGGCATCAACGACGAACTCCAACGCCCTCAACGTGCTGTCATCCAACGGGGACGCCACACGGCGGACGCGAAACGGGACCGTCGCCTCGCCACCGGCAGCCAAGGTCACATGCTCGTGATCCGGCGCCGCGCCCCAGCGGCTATCGTCGCTCTCCGGGACGATCGTATATTCGACCGATCGGGTCGTGGGATTGACGATGCGCACCTTCACGAGTTGCTGGGCCGATCCGTCCGGCCCCATCGCGATCGGCGCGTCGAGCTTGGGCTCGGCCCGGCTTAGGCGCAGCGTCTGCTCCGTAAGCTCGCCGGTGATCTCGCGCACGTCCATCGCGGTGCCGACCGGGAACGCGGCCATCGCCACTTGGGCTTTGCGCACAGTCACGACGTGATAGTGATGAAGCCACCCTGCCTCGGGGACCGCGCCGTTCTGGCCACTGCCGGTCGACGCGAGCGTAACGTACTCGATGCCGTCCTTCGCGTCGTATCGCATGCGGTGGATGTGCCCGGCGAAGACGGCCGTCACGTTCCCCGCCTCCACCAGCAGGCGCCTATTCCAAACTTGTATCGCCGGCCGTCACTTGTGGAAAACGATTATGGCGACATCGCCCGGTTCTAGCGTCAACGTGAGCGTGCCGTTGGCGAGCGAGGCCAAATCGACCAGGGCCTCGTGGTGCTTTACCTTCTCTTCGTCGAGGTTGGTGTCGCGCGGGTCACCGGTTAAGCCGTAGCGCGTGATCGATGTCGCAGCGAAGGGGGCGACGAGTTGCACCTCGTGGGCCGACCGCAGGTCGAGGTTCACCACCGCGACCGCCGTCTGATCACCGCCAACGGCGGCGTGGGCGCGGATGAGTTGCGTCGACCGCTTCTTCGGCGGCGTGTTCCGGCGAAGGTCGGCTTGCGACCGGGGCAGGTCCATCTCCATCGATGGGCTTCCGCTCACGGTCACCTCGACCAGGTCGGCGTTGGCCATCGTGCGGTTGATCAATGTCTGGGCCAGGAAGCCCGGGCTGGGTCGGAAGCCGTTGGCGAACGAGGTGTGGCTGTTCCACCAGCGACCCTGCCCGAAGCTGAGGTAGCACTGGTAGGTCCAGCCTTTGCCCCAAGCGTCGAGCCAGGCGTCGAGGATCGCGACGCCCATGGCGCGGGACTTGCCGTAGTACTCGCCGGCGCGGTCCTCCTCCTTCGACTTGGCCCGCAGCCCGAAACCGGACGGCCCGCCTTCGTAGGCGCTCATGCGGACGTTGAACCCCATCTTGCGGAGGCGCTGGTGGGCCTTGGCCTGTCGGGCCCACTCCTCCTCCTTATCCAGGCGATAGGACAGAAGCGTCTTCTGCACGCCGGCGTCGTCGATGCTGGTCTGGCTGGCCTCACCGGTTTCCCAGCGGGGGCCGATGTAGGTGGCGTGGCTGTGGTAATCGTTGGCTCCACCGGCGGCGACGGTGGCCTCCTGGCCGTAGCCGGTGACGGACCCGTCCGCCGTCACGCCGGCGCTGTAGTTGCCACCGAAGCAGAACTTGATCACGGCGCGATCGAGGTGGGGGCTCTGCTGCATCTGTTCGATCATGTACTTGCCCCACAAGCCAAAATCGCGCCCGGCCCGGTTTACGGTGTTGCGGCGACCAAGGCCGATCCAGTCGTCCATCGCGCGGTTGTGCCAGTTCTCGTTGCCGAACTCGATGATGATCTCGCGGAAGTCGCTCGTCCAGGGCCGCCCGTGTCCGCGCTGTTGGAATCGCTTGAACGCGAACGGTTTCGCCTGCGGCGTGTCCTGAGCGGCGTCGTAGGGCGCGCATAGGTACTCGATCAACTGACGGTACTCATCCTCGGTGTGCGTGATCTGCGTCATGATCCACGGCACCGCACGGTTCTCCGGCGCGTCACCGGTGCGCTCGAGGATGGTGAGCGCTTTCGGCAGCGTGGTCGCCTGATTGTTCTGAACGTTGATGGTGCTGCTCACCTTCACCGTCGTGTCGGGCGTCCAACTGCACAGCGCTTCCATGGTTCCCTGGGAAAGGCCCGCCCAGATGCGCACCGCGCCCTTTCGGCCGGTGGTGGGCTGCGTGCTCATCAGTTCGTCGAACAGCTTGCGGTGGACGACAAACGGTTTGTCGGCGTCGCCGGGCTCGTATACCGGTTGCAGTTTCACGTTGTCGAGCAGCAGTTTGCCGTCACCGGCATACCGGATCACGGCCCCTTCGATGCCACCGTCGGCGGGCACGTCGGGCGCGGTGAACTCGAAGCCGACTCGCTGCCACTGTTCGGTGACGTCGAACTCGCGCGCGATGGGTTGGCCAAAGTATCCCCTGTCGAGCGCGTTGGGTCCGTTCCCACCAAAGCCGAGCGTGACCTTGCCCGTCGATCCACCGTCTCGCTTCACCCACGCTTCGTAGCGATGGGTTACTCCAGCATCCAGCGTGCTATACCAGAACGAGTCCTCGCGTCCGGTGCCGCCGAACAGCTTGTTCCAGACCTGGGCGACGCCACCTTCCGGCGTAAGTTCGAGCGCGCCATGATCGCCGTTCATATCGATCGGGACATCGGATGCAAGCGGCACCTGGCGCACGGCGCCGGCGACGACATCCCAGTTGGATCGCACGCCACCCTTACCGACACGCGGGTGGAACTCGGCGGGGTCAGGCCACGCGAAGGTGCGTTGGACCATCACGACGTCGTCCATTCGCAGCAATTCGCCGCCTTCATAGTAGACGCGCCAGCCTTGGGCGATCTTTTCCTGCTCGGGCTTGGACAGGGCCGTCCAAGCGGCGAAATCGTCGGGTACGCCGTCGGCGGTCCAGCCACCGCCGGGCAGTTCGCGCGTCGCACCTTTGGCCGTGACCGTCGTGCGAAACAACGGGAGGCAACGGGTGCCCTTAGACGTGTCGAGCACCTTCCCACCTTGGGCCCACGCTGCGTCCTCGTAGGGGAGCGGTTTGCCTTCGGCGTCGACGAACCGGTAAGCGCGAAAGGCGGCGCCACTGTAGGTGCCGGTGGCATACAGCAGGTAGTTGCTTGTGCCCGGCCCGTCGAGCGTGACCCAATATCGCCCCTTGTCCTGCCCACTATCGATGACGCGGTAGAGGTTGCGCATCGTGACCGGTTCGAAGCCGGAATTGAAGATAATGTTGCCCGCGCTGTGCTTGGTCCCCCCAACGTCGCCGAAGCCGTTGAGCCCGAGCGGCTCGACGTCCACCGCCTTGCGAAGCACGCGATCGGTGACCGTGAGGCGCGTCGCTGCCTGGCCGAACATCATCCCCGGCGCAGCGAACAGCGCCAGCAGCAGGGCAGCGCGAAACCCGCGACGAGATACGATCTTGTGAGACAGCTTATCCATGGTGTTCACCCTGGTTGAGGTAAATAGGAATTTCCCGGAGCGGTCGCCAATGCGCCACCCGTTGGCGCGTCGCGCGACGACCTGTCGTCTCAGTCGTCGTATCGCTGTAGACGGACTCGTCCAGATCGGCAGAACGCGTTGAAGTTGGGATTGAGCAGTGCCTGCCGGTCCATATCGCGATCGGCGGCGATGGCACCCGGTGGGTCCGCCGGCCGGTGGATCGCGCGGGCCTCCGAGTCATCGACAAGCGGATGCGTCACCAGCACGTACCGGCCCGGCAGCGCCGCCTCGAGGCGCCGGAGCCACCCCTCCGCACGACCGGGGTTCGCGTGAGGCTTTGCGGACGGCTCGGCGTGAGGCAGGGCCGCTGCGTGGTCGCGGGCCCAGACCAAGCCTTCCACCTCGCACATCCTCGCCAGTCGGTCGGCAAGGCCCGGCAACCAACCGACCCCCATGTGTTCGTCCAGGTAGGTTGGCGACAAGCCCGCAGCGCGAAGGCAACTCAGTTGGGCGCGCGTCTCTTTCATCATCTCGTCCAGGTCGACGCCGCGCTCGGCAATGTGGCTCGGCGACGGCAGGAACGTGCCGTCGCCGTCGAGCAGACTCCGGACCTGCTCGGGAGGAAGGCAGGGCCTGAAGCGAGGAACCGTCCACTCGGAGTTCAAGGTCAGGTGCAGGCCGATGCACAGCGCTGGCAGCCCCGCGAACCGTTGCACGGCGTCGCGCAACGCGGCATCACCACCGACGGCCATCACGGACGCGTTGTTCAGGACGCCGTGGCGATGACATTCGACGACCGCTCGATTCGCGCTAACGCTTCCACCGCTATCGTCGCCGCGAATGAGAAGTTCGATCATCGCCTACCGTCGTGACGCCACTGTAAGAGGACCGGGGCAGTCCATCATGCTCCGCTGAGGTCGTTGTGGCGACCCCTGCTCAAGCTACTGGGTGGGGGATGTCGTTGCCGGTGCTTGCGACTCCCGCAACCTGGCTTGCTCGGCGAGGTAGGCGCTCCACTTCGGCCGCCATGCTGCCAGTTCCGACTCGGGCTTGCTGACCCACCTCATCTTCGCCAAGTGAATGCCCCGCGAATACCCCGTGACGTACCAGTCGTCGCCGTCGCGGATCACCTCGGGCGCGTACTTGCCGTCGAACCACTTTCCGGTCATGTGCGCGATCAGCGATTCGTCGTCGTTGAAGTCGAGCGGATCATCGCTGACGTATACCGACATCTGCTGCCACAGGTAGAAGCGACCGTCGTGCTTTACCACGAACGGGCTCTCGGGGTTGCCCTTGGTGCGCACCGGTATGATGTCTTCCGACCAAGGGCCCTCCGGCGTCGGTGCCGTGCGCGCGACCATCCCGTCGTGGCGTTTCCCGTCGGCGTCCTTGTATGCGCCAGTGTAGTAAGCTATCCATCGCTTCCGGTCCTCGTCGTGCATCACGTAGATGTCGCGGCCCATCCGGAAGAACGCGGTGTCGCCCTTCACGTCCTTGTGCTGGCTCCAGTTTGTGCCGTCGTCGCTGATCAGGCAGTATGCGTAATACGAGTTGTAGAACAGGTAGTGCTTGTCGCCGTGCTTGACGTGGTGCGGTGCCTGAACGGATACGGTGGCCCCCCCCTTGCCTACCGTGCCGCGCTCAATGTTCTCGAACATCCCCACGGGAGTCCAATCGGGGGATGCCAAGTGATCGGTGGTCCAGTGGTAGAACAGGCGCTGCCCAAAGTGCGACGTGCCGCGGATGCACGAGATGCAGTGCCACTTGCCGTCATCGCTCTTGAAGATGGTGAAGTCGCACGCGTTTTCCTTGCCGGTCTTGTATTCACCGACGTCCGGCGCGTTGGGGGCAATCTGGATCCACGGCCCATCCAGTTCCGGCACCAGGATCGACTTCCCCTCCTGGGCGGCCGCCGATCCCGCCGTTGTCAGCAGGACGATTAGAAGTAGCAGGACGCGGTGAACCGGTTGAAGAAGATTGGTCATGCGAGGGTCTCGTGTTGTATGGTTCGATAAAGTACGCAGTCGCCGCACGTGACATGCCACCCCAGCGGACGCGCGCGACGCGCCGTGATCCACGGGCAATCGGCGAGTCCGGGTCGGCCCCATATGGTTGCAGGGAGCACGCTTACCAGTTCGACAGCTTCGCGCTGGCGAGCGGCCCGCTGTAGGTGGGGCTGTTGAAGACGGCCTGATTGACGTATTCCGCCTGCTCGACGTGGCCATCCATGAAGGCGAGATTCTTGACGTTGTCCTTGCCGTGCCGGAAGAAGAACGTCCATTGGACGTTGCGTCCGTGCGGCTTGGGATCGAGGATCCCAGTGTAGTGCAGGAGCCCGCCACCGTCGCGCCAGACCTCGCCGAAGAAGATCATCTCGCTCGATGGCATCCGGGGCTTGCTCCGCGGCTGCATTTTGGACACGCGCGCCGCCCGGAGCAGGTTCGCCGTATTGTCCGGGTTGCGCGGGACGGCGGCATCCCAAGCCTTGGCGTTGTAGGAGTAGCTGATCTGGCGGGGATCGCTGTTGGTGGTCCAGTGAGCCGGATCCCGATCCGCAGGGCAGAACAGGAACTTGGGCTTCTTCTCGAGGCCCGGATCGACGTCCACCTGCCGGTTGTAGTGGGCGATGATCTGCGTGACGGCCGACCGATTATCAACCCGCAGCGCGTTGTCGCTGCTGCCGTCGGCCTTGCACGCTTGCGCCGGCAGCCACCCCCTGTATTCCACCTCGTACATCTTCGCCACCATGGCGAGCTGGCGCATGTTGCTGGCACACGTCACCCGTTGGGCCGCGTCGCGCGCCTTGTTCAGCGCCGGCAGCAAAATGGAGATCAGCAGCGCGATGATCCCGATGACGACGAGCAGTTCGACCAGCGTGAATCCGTTGCGCACGGTTGGGCGAGCGTTCATGACCGTCTCCTTGCAGGGGCCACATCGTCGGTGGCGTCGTCGATTCAAACGGGTTGCGGCGATCTATTTGCGATCGGGCAACCCATCACTTGTCGTTCCGCGGCACGGCGGTCGGTTCGTCGAACTCAGCGCGCTGGCCGCCGACGCCGCGCCGCCATCGTTAGAATGCCGGCTAGCGCCAGCAGTCCGGTCCCCGGCTCGGGCACCGCCGCCGTGCTGATCTCGATCGCGTCAAGGCTGTAGTTCAGCGCCTCGAAGGCAGTGGCACTGGCCGCCACGCGAGCGCCGATGGCGAACTTCTCACCGAACCCGGTCGAGGACGTGAGGGTGAGGTCGCTCAGGGTGGCGCTGGCTGTCCCCGCGTCGCCGGTCTCCCAATCGAGGTTGGTGAAGGTCGTGGCGTACGTCCCGTCGGCATAGTCCAGCGTTATGTCTACGGTGTAGGTATCGCCAAGGATCAGCGCGACGTTCGATGCCGTGCGGGCGTTCGAGGCCGATGCGTAAAACGCACCCCAGAAGCCATTGTCCATCGTGACCTTCCAAGAGGTTTGCGGCGCATTGAGGTACGTGCTGCCGGTCACGTCGTAGAAGGCCAGCCAGTCGGCGCCGCCCGCGAACTCATCAAAACGGACGGTAAACGAGACGCCGGTCACCGCGGCGGAGTTTTCCACTGATGCGAAGTCGACCCCTCGCGTCACGTGCGACTGTTTAGGACCAGTCAGCGCGGCTCCAGGCTGGTTGGCGACGGACAGGTAGTTTCCACCCCCGTTCAAGGGCGCGCCGTTGACAATCGTGGCTGACATCATGGGGGCGGGGTTATCTTGGTTGACGGGCACGGCCCACGCAGTAGACCACCCGCCACCCGCCACACCGGTCCATTGATCGGCGCTCGACGTCCCGTTTCCGTCTGTGAACTCCGCCTGTGCGATGACCGTGGCGTTGGCTGCGGTCCCGAGAGCAAGTGTGATTCCCGCGCATAGCAGCCCGATCAAGTGCTTTTTCCCTGCGTCTGACATGAATCCGCCTCCGCTAGATGTGAAATTGATGACGAGGGAAGAATACCCCGTACAACTTGTGGAACTATACGATTCCGCGCAAACTAATTGCGCCTATGCGAAACCGGCTGCCTGGGCCGCGGCGGCTGGCGTGCGGCAGGCGGTCGTTAAACCTCGTGATACTGGACTGTTGTGATACCCAATAGCTCATCAAAGCGTATTGCGGTCTTCATGCCGGTCGGGCGGGTGCCATGGGAGGCGCTGTCTGGCGTCCTGAAGGTGTTCAGCCGACGCAGCGATGTCGAGATCTTCTCGAACGTGTGGTTCGGTCATGCCCCGGTCCACCGGCTGGCCGACTTCGAGGGTCACGGGTGCGTGGTGTTGGGATCGACCGACACCCAGATGCAGGGAGAGATCTCCGAACTGCATATTCCGACGGTTTATACGCACGCGGAGCCAGTGACGTCCGACGCGTACGTGGTTCGGGACGACGATAGTTCGATCGGACAGATGGCCGCCGAGCATTTGCTATCGCTGGGGCTGCGCCACTTGGCCTTCTGCGGGACGACCATTGGCGAATTCAACCGCCGCCGCGCCGACGGGTTTGCCCGTACGGCCCACGACGCGAACGCGACCTGCACCGCATTCTTCGGCGCGCCGATGCGGTTTCGTGATGAGACATCGTTCCGGGCCGGGCAGGGTGAGCTGGTCGCCTGGCTGCAGCAGCTGCCCCGACCAGTTGGCGTAATGGCGAGCTTCGACCTTCGCGCGATGGAGGTTCTGCGCGCCTGTCAGCAGGCCAGCATCCGCGTGCCTGAGGAGGTCGCGGTGATCGGCGTCGACAACCAGGCCGAGCTCTGCGAGGCGATCTGGCCAAGCCTCAGCAGCATCACGCGCAACGACTATCAACGTGGCATGATCGCTGCGCAGATGCTGCTCGACCTGATCGAGAACGACGCGCTGCCGTCACGTTTGGCCTTGGTAATGCCAGGGGCGCTGGTGCAGCGGCTCAGCACGACCATGCTTGCCACCGACGACGCGCTGGTCGTGCAGTTCGTTCGCATCGCGCAACGCCAATTGGCGGCGGGCGTGAGCGTCGAGCAGATCCTGGACGTGTTGAACGTCTCCCGGCGAGCGCTGGAGAAGCGGACGCAGGCCGCCCTCGGCCGCACGCCGGCCGAGCAGATTCGCCGGCTGCGCGTCGAACGGGCCAAGCAGTTGCTGCTGGGCTCGAGCGACTCGATGAGCGACATCGCCTTCGCCTGCGGGTACCGCAATCAGAACCGGTTCGCACAGGCCTTTCGGCTCGCCACGGGACAAAGTCCGACGAGCTGGCGACGGCGGATGCAGTTCGACCCCGCCCCGGACGCCTCGTAGCAGGACTAACGCAGTTCCTCGTACGTCACGGTGGCGAGGGCGCCCGTCTGGACCGACCGCACGATCGCCTCGTAGAGGACCATGCTTTTGTACGCCTGGTAGACTTCGGACGGCGACGTGGTGCGACCTTCCGCAATAGCGCCGATGAATTGCACCAACTCGGCGAAATGCCCCGTATCGTTGCCGCTGTCGCCGCTGCTGATGAACGTCGTCGGTTCTCGCCATTCCGATGGTGTGCCATCCTGGGTCACGCGCCAGAACGAGCTGTTGCGGATCGTCATGAAGTTCCCGCCGGCGGCGGTGAGCTCCACCTCTTCGGTGGGAACGGCAAACGATCGGCCGTCCGTCAAGTTCATCGTTCCCACGGCGCCGTTTCGGAATCGCAGGCTGACGGCGTACGCGTTGGCGCCGCGCGCGAACGAGAAGACCTCGGCAACGTCACCGAAGAGGTAGCCCACGAGGTCGATTTGGTGGATCGCGAAGTCCAGCAGGAAGCCGCGATGCTGTTCGTCGACGCCGCGGTAGGCGCCCGAGGCGTAGTCGACCGAGAGCGAGAGCAGCGGGGCGTTCGATCCGAGTTCGTCCACCCAACGGCGCGCCCGTTCGAAGGCGGAACTGTAGCGCTTCTTAAAGGCGGTCATGCAAAGCCGTCCTGCTTGTGCCGCGGCCCGCGCGACGGACAGCGCCCCAGCGGCGGTCTCGGCCGGTGGCTTTTCTGTATATACGGGCAGCCCGAGCGCAAGGACCCGCTTGGCCAGCCGTTCATGTCCGGCCGGGCCCGTGCAGAGAATCACACCGTCGGGGCGCTCGACCTCAAGCATGCGGTCCATATCGGTGTACGGCCGACCACCAAAGCGCGTCGCGATAAAGTTGGCCTTGCCTTCATCCAGGTCGCATACGCCCGTCAACCGTCCACCGGCGGCCCCGAGGTAGGGATAGATCCGCCTCGACGACAGTCGTCCGGCCCCGACGACGCATACGCCGGGCACGCTTATAGGTTCAATTCGTTGCACAGGCCCTCCAGATAAGAGCGAGCCTGGCCGAGCAACTCGATCGTGCGTGCCGTCTGCCGTGGCGCGGCCTCCATCTCCACGACATAGTCACCATCGTAGCCGGCGTTGGCCATGTGTTGGAAGAGGCCGGAAAAGTCGATCTCGCCCGTGCCGAACGGTACGGGCGTGCGACCGATCTGATCCTTGATGTGAACGAGCGCGACGCTGGGCCCCAACAGGTCGAACGCTTCGCGCCATGCCACGCCGGCGCTGTGGAAATGACCGACCTCCAACAGCGTCCGTAAACGACTGTCGTCGATCCCCTTCAGCACTTTGCGAAAGTGGTCCAGCGTGGAAATCGCTTGGCCGTAATGATTCTGAACGACCGGCGTGACGTTTAGCCCGTCAATCGCGTCCAAGAACTGGCGGCCCGTGGCGATGTAGTTTTCCAAACTCGTCGCCTTGAACAGCACGATCTTAGCGCCGATCTCCTGCGCAAAACGCGCTGCCTCAATCGCTACCTCAAGTGAGCGAGCGCGGTCGTCGTTGATCGGCGGCAGGTGCATCGAGATGAACTGCATCTCATTCCGCTGCGCGATGGCGCGGCAGTGTGCGGGGGCAATGTGTCGTCCCATCCCCTTAGGCGTCCATAAGTTGAACGTCTCGAACTTTCGAAATCCGAGTTCGGCGTACCTCCGCATCGCCTCCACCCATGGCAGTTCGAAGTTGCTGCAGGGACTTACCGCAAACGATCGCGCTAGGCTTCTCCGATCAGTTTGCGATGGAATATCTGGCACAGTCATTGGCGTCATGTGACAGTCACCATCTCAATACATTCCGACCTCGTCTCTGCCCCCATGCGAATAACACCTGCGCAAACGCGCAAAATTGCCACGCTATCAACTAGCGACTTGCCAATTGTGGAAGTCGAGGCAACGCGGTCCGGTCTCCTGACCGCGTGCGGGGCAATCGCCTGCATCGCCGTGGTGCTCTCGACATAGACTGCCACTCCGATCTTCCGTCGTCTTTCCACTCGGATTCCGCCCCCGATTGACGAACGCACTGGACGCTCGGCGGGAGAGCGCCGAAGCCTACGTGGCTTATCCAAGAACCGAGGGTTGGATCTGCCTGCGGGTTCACCGGCGGCCACATCGAGCGGCCCGCTGTGCAACGCCTGATGAAGGACATCGAGGCGGGGCGGGTGGACCGCGTGGTGGTCTACAAGGTCGACTGTCTGGCCGAACGCTACCTCGTACAGGCGCACGACGCCGCCTACACCACCGTCGGACAAGTCGCCGAGCAGTTGGCGAGCGGGTGCTTCACGGTATTCAAGCGGCCGGGTAGCGCCCGGAAGGCCGGCCTGCTTGCCAAGAAGGAGCGAAAGGCAAAGAAGTGGAACAATCGAATGCAGCAAATCGAGCCTACGCGCGGGTCCGGCCGCCGGTCCGCGTAGTCCAGTATCAGATCCGAAGATTGGACTGGTCTAAGGGCACGTCGGCATCGTGCCGCAACTGGAACTGGCGGCGGTATTGACTCGGAGACAATCGCTCCGCAGCATGGGCGGCGCAAGAGGGGCCACGCCGGCATGCTCGTTTAGTCCAGAACGAGGCGGGTGGAGCCTTCTTGACCAGGGGCCAGTGAGAACGGCAGGACGCGCGGCGGCTTGCCCGCCACGGTGGCGGACAGTTCGTAGTTGCCGTAGAAGGCGCGGGTTGCGAACGAGCCGGCGGCGTCGGTGGTGCCGTCCACGCTTGTCCACCACTGGCGGCGTGTCAGATCGACGAAGGCGTCCGCGCTGGGCTTTGGCGTCCAATCGGCCTTGTACATGGCGGCGTTGGGCATCCAGTGCGCCGGTTCCCAGAAGCCCCACATCAGGATGCCGTTGACAGCCGGGTGGCTGAAGGCGGCGGTGTAGAAGTCGCGCGTGTAGTCGGCCTGCAGCTTCTCGTCGGCGGTGTTCACGTCGAACTCGGTGATGCGGATCGGCAGGCCGAACGTCGCGAAGCGGTCGAGGATCGCCAGCATGCGCTCCGGCTCAACGACCGTGTCGCCGAAGTGGCCCTGTTCGCCGATGCCGTCGATCGGGGCGCCGTTGTCGATCAGGTACTTCACGGTCTGATAGAGGTGCTCGATGCGGTCGGGCTCGACCGCGCCGCCGCTGAGCATCGTGAAGTCGTTGTAGTAGAGCTTCACGTTCGGGTCGGCAGCGCGGGCCAGCTGGAACCAGCGGACCATCTCCTGATTGCCGAGCAGGTCCATGATGGCGTGGTTCGACCACGTCTCGTTGATCACGTCCCACTCGGTCAACCGGCCGCGCAACGCGGTGACGGCGTCGGTGACGCGCGCGTCGAGGCGGTCGCGCATCTTCTGCTGCCAACCCTCGGGCTTGGCGTCGGCCAGTTGCTTGAGGTCGTCGGGCAGGTACTTCCACTCGGCGTTCATCTTCGAGCCCCACCCGGGCCAGACCAGCACGTGCCCGCGGGCGGCGATGCCTTGGGCGTCGAGCCAGTCGAGGGCCTTCCTCACCATCGCCGGGCGGGTGGGCTGCTCCCAGTCGCGCCACTTCAGGTCGTTCTCGAAGACGATAACGTTGAACAGCTCGGCGATCGCCTGCCGGTAGCGTGCGTCCTCCGGCGAGTCGCCAGCGATGCGCCGTGCCTGCACGGCCGACCCGAAGGGGAAGGCGTGCTTCGTCATGCGCACCGCGACGGTGGCATCTGGGACGGGTTTGCCCGCGGCGTCGACGACCGTCACGGTCAGGTCGCCCTTGCGGTGTTTGTCGATCCGCTCGGCCGCGGCCTGTCGCCACGGGGCGTCGGTGGCGCGGCCGGCGTAGTTGGTGAGACTGCCGGGCAGCGCGTCGACCGTAATCGACTTGCCGTAGTTCAGCAGTTCCAACCCGGCGATCTCGAACGCCTGCGGCGCGAAGCCGGCGTGGAAGTTCACCTGCGCCCCGGCGACCGGGTAGTCCTCGGCCGCGGCGAACCCGAACTGGTACGGCCGCCACGCGGCCGACAGCGACAGCGGCTTCAGGATCGACTTGCCGAACGGCGCGCCGGCCTTCTCCACGACAATGGCCGACCGCGCCTCGCCGGTCTCCGCCTGCCCCTGCACCGCCCGCCCCCAGAACCGCACGAGCAGCGCGTCGCCCCTGGCGATCGGCGCCGTCGTCTTGCCGGACAGTTGGATGTCCCAAGCGTTCGCGGGCTTGGCGGTCGTCGTGAGGCGCACCGCGGTGGCGAAGCGTTGGTCGGAGACGGTCTCGGTCACCAACCTCGCGTTGTTCGCTGCCGAACCGCCGAGTTGGAACTGCCCTAGCGCCGGCGCCACTGACGCACCGCCGGCGGGCGGCGCGGGCATCTGCGGCACCTGCCCCACCACGGTTGCCGGGCCGTTGACCGCCGGCGCGGTGCTGGTTGGCGCCGTCTTCGCCTCGGTCGGCGCGGCGGGCTCCGGACGGCAGCCGACCATCGCGGCGGCGGCAGTGACCAAGGCAACGGTGGCCCATTGAAAGGTGCGAATCATGTGCGTTGTCCGATGTGAATGCGGGCGGCGGTCATGTTGATGACTCGCCGCCCGCAGGTTGTCCTGGACCACCCGGCGCCGCTGGGACGTCGAGAGGTTTAGTCGTTCTTGTTGCGCGTCCATGGGCCGTAGTACCACGTCGGGAACGTGCTGGTGCCGCGCGTCTCCCTTGGCGTCAGCCGCTCGACGTGGGCATCGGCGAACAGGTAGTTCCACTTCTTGCTGTGAACGGGCGTCAACGTATCGTTCAGCGCCTGGCTGTACGGCGAATAGGCCGTGGAGTCGCTGATGTTGCCCAAGATGTTGTTCACGCTGGGCTTCTCGACCAACAACAGCGTCTCGGCCGCCTTCACGTCGGTGATCTTGAACGATCGCATGAAAGGGTTTGGCGTCGCCGCTTCGGACCGATCGAACAGCGTCATCGAGATCTGGGTTGCGTTCACCGGCGTGGTGCCGCTCGGCCACATGTGGGGCACGGCGTAACTGCGCGGCTGCTCGACCGACGTTGGCGAAAAATCCGCCCGCTGCGTGAAGGGGTCGGTCGGGCAGAGGACCACGTTCACCGGCCGTTGCGGGATGCCGAGGTCCTTTTCCGCGTCGGTGAAGTTGCCGCCGAAGTACTTGTTCAGCAGGTCGTCCCACGTCACCTGCGTCGCCGGCGACGCCGTGGCGATGTAGGCGTAGGGCAGCATGCCCTTGTGGTCGTTCGTGTACATCGTCATCGCCAGCCCGATCTGGCGCATGTTCGACGCGCAGGCCACCGCCTGCGCCGCCGCCCGGGCCTTGTTCAGGCTGGGCAGCAGGATGCTGATCAGCAGGGCGATGATGCCGATAACGACGAGCAGTTCCACGAGCGTGAACGCGTCGCGGACGGTGGCGGAATGACGATGTCGCATCATGTTATTTCTCCGTCGTAGTCGTGCCGGCCGAGGGGGTGGTAGGCTGGCCCAGGTTCACCTTGAACGCCGACAGCGTGATGACGGCGGCGTTCGTATCGGCCGGGGGATCGATCTGTCCACGCTGGGCCAACAACATGACGGCCGACCCGTCGCCGCCCCACGAGTCCTTCGTTAGCCCCGGCCCCTTGTCGGTCCACTTGCCACTGGTGGTGAACGGGGTGGCGGCCGGCTCGCCGCGCTCGTCCTTGTGACGGACGGCCAGGGCGTAGCCATCGGCGTCGAGCGTGACGTCGATGCCGGTCACGTCGCCGGCGAACGTGTGTTCGACCAACATGTTGGCTGAGTCGGGGTCTTTCTGCGGCGTCGCGACCTTGTACCCCAGTCGCAGCCGCCGGGCCGCGTTCAGTGAGAGGCTGACGCCGGTGTCGCCCAGCCACTCCTGCGTGACCGCCGGCGTGACGCTGAAGCGCATCGTGGCCCGCTCCGGCGGCACCCCTTCCGACGCCGTGACCGCCAAGTCCTCTAAGGAGAACGTGAGCGGGCGGGCGAAGAAATTGAAATCGGGCCTGAGAGCCGAGATGAGGTGCAGGTTTGCCCACTGGGCCGGGCCCGCCGACTCCAGCTTCAGGACACCGTCGGACTTCGTGGCGAATGCGCCTTGCGGGGCCCGCACTGTCCAAAATCCGGCGGCGGACGCGCCGGCGTCGGTGACCGGGCCCGTGGTGAAGTCATCGATGAAGACACTTCCACCATCAGGCGCGGCCGCCGGCAGTACGGCGGGCCACGCGCCCAACAACATCAGTGAGAGCACGGTCGCCGTGAAGCGACCGCGAACGGGAGTTGAGGTGTAAGTGACGGACATCAGTGGCCCTCGTTCAACAGCACTGCTCGGTGTCGGCCGCCCGTTAGGCGCGCCGGCGACGACGGAGCAACGGAATGCCGGCAACCGCGCCCAGGACCGCGAGGCTCGTCGGCTCTGGCACCGCAGCGGTCGTCTGGATGGCATCGATCTGCAGGTCCAGCACCTGGCCGCTACCGAATGACCCGATGAGACGCACGTTGCTCAGGCTGGACAGGTTCAGGCCTGTCGTCGAACCGGCGGCAGATACGCTGTCGTTGCTCGACAGGTTCTTGGTCGCCGTCAACGTGACGAACGACGTCGTGCCGACGCCCGAGAGCGAGAACCCGCCCGTGTACTTGAAGGTGGTGCCGTCGGTGTCGGACAGTTCCAACGAGATTGCGCTCTGCGTGTCGTTGGCACCGCGGCGGAGGACGATCTGTAAGAATTCGTTGGACTCACCGGCCAACAACGCCGGGGCCGTGAGATCGGCCCGTGCCGTGGTGGCCGCGTCCGACTTCTGCAGCGCGACGAAGACCGGATCGGAGGCGTTCTGGGTCGTGCCGGTGCCGACGGAGTTAAAGCCGACGCCGTTGCCGAAGTCGCGGATAATGGTGGCGTCGGCCGACGATACCAAGAACAGGGCCGGGAAGATGGTGGCGGCGAATCGCGTCGCGGTACGGAAGGTCATGTGCATTCTCCTCACTCGAAAATGGGGTGCCGCCTGGCTACTTGCCAGCGGCCAAGGGTGCCGTGCTTTCCCGGACGACCAGCGTCTCGGGGAGCACGGTCTGTCGTGCCACCGGGTCGCCGGTGGCGTTCAATTGTTGAAGCAGCAGCCTTGCCCCGGCGCGACCGATCGCGTCCCCGGGGACCGCGACGGTCGTGAAGGCGGGGCTCAGGTCGGCCATCGGGAACGTGTCGTTGAAGGCGACGAGGCTGACGTCGCCCGGGCAGCGAAGGCCGCGGCGGGTCAGGTGCCGCAGCATCAGGACGCCCTCGGTGTGCGAGTAGAGCACGACGGCGGTGTACCCGCCCGGCACGCCGACCGGCACGCGGTCCAGGAACTGGTCGATCGGCTCGTCGGCGGCCAGCGCGTGCTCGGCCAGACCGGCGTCGCGCATCGCCCGCAGGTAGGCGTCGCGGCGAACCTTGATGCTGAAGTGGGCCGCGTCGCTGCCGCGCCCCATGCGCAGGTAGGCGATCTTGCGATGGCCCAGGCCCAGGAGGTGTTCGACCGCCAGGCGCGTCCCCTGGCCGTCGTCGGGCGCGACGGTGCTGACGTCGCTGGCCGGCACCACGTTGTTCAGCACGACCACCGGCAGGCCCATCGAGCGGACGAGGTCGAGCGTGCCGCTGACGTCGACGTCGTGGATCACGCAGCCGTCGAACTGGTTGCCGCGCAGCGTCTGCTGCCAGTTGTCGCCATGAAGCGGGACGAACAGCAGGTGGTAGCCGGCCCGTTCGAGCTCGGCGCTGAGGCCCTGAGTGATGTCGCCGTAGATGCCGCGCATCTCCGGCAGCGAGTAGCGGAACAGGAGCCCGATCTGCCGCGTCCGCCGGGCCGAGAGCGAGCGGGCCGTCCAGCTCGGGCTGTAGCCCAGCCGGGCGGCGGCGTCGAGGATCTGTTGTCGCGTCTCGGGGCGCAGCGGGTACTGGTCAGGCGGCAGGTTCAGCGCGCGGCTGACCGTGGACTTGTTCATCCGACAATCGCGAGCCACGTCAGCGATCGTGGGGCGGGCCACGGGGCTTATGATCGGGGTTTTCTGAGTCTGAATCATATCTAAAGCAACCGGTTGTATCGCCTTATGCAACCGGTTGCTTGAATATGTCCTAAAATCCCGCGATTGTCAAACCGCTACTCTATTTTGTTCCGTGGAACAGGATGCGGGCTTGGCGAACTTGGTCGATGCGGGCAATTGGAAAAACGATATATTTAGGCGAAATTGCTGCCGCTCCCACTTATCGCAATAAACGCTAAGCGCCGTCTGACGAATCATTTCCGATGTCCGTGCAGATGCGATCCGTCGGACGGTGCCAAGGAGCGGTTTCAGAACCACCCCGTTGCTGTTTCGCCGCAGGAGCGCAGCTCCGCGATTTTCAGTGCCTCGAAAGAAACGCAAAGCCCGGAGCTGCGCTCCTGCGGCGAAACAGGACCGGTTTTGAAACAGCCTCAAGAGTAATGCAATTGCAGGTGCAACGTTGGGCCGTGAACGAAGTGAGTGTACGTGTAGCGTTCACTTCGTTCACGGCGCAGCGCGATGGGTGCGGTTGAAACGCGCTTGCTTCCCTTCGCTCCGTCGCTCAAAGCGGCCGGTCGGCCACCGGCCGGTCATGCGTCGTCCCCGCACCGCCACTGGCGGCCTCGCCTACTACGTGCTGAGCCGCGCGGTCGGGCGGATGACGCTGTTCGAGTCCGACGTCGACTGCGCCGCGTTCGAGCGGTGCCTGGCGGACGTCCCTGAGCGGCTGCCGTGCCGGCTGCTGTCGTACTGCCTGATGCCCAACCACTGGCACCTGGTCCTCTGGCCGCGGCGGGACGGCGAGCTGAGCGAGTTCCTGCGGCTGCTGATCGTCACCCACACCCAACGCTGGCGCGGCCCATCGCACGGCGGGCACCGGCCCGCTCTACTAAGGGCGGTTCGAAAGCTTCCTGATCGAGCAGGACCTACACCTGCTGATGGTCTACCGGTACGTCGAGCGCAATCCGCTGCGGGCCAAGCTGGTCAGCTGGGCGGCGGCTTGGCGATGGGGCAGTTTGCACCACCGCGAGCGGCGGACGACGGACCGGCCCGCATGGCTGCTGCCGACCGACCAGTGGCCGGTGGCGGCGCCGGCGGACTGGGCGGCTGAGGTGGACGACCTATTCAAGGCCGAACAGCGGGCGGCGATCGCGCAGCCTCGCCCGCGGCACGCCGTTCGGCAGCGAGCGTTGGGTGACGCAGACCGCCGCCCGGCTGGGGCTGGACGGCACGCTACGACCCCGCGGGCGACCGCGGAGACCTTGCTATCCGTGACGCGATACCCTTCGAAGAACCGGGTGCCCACAGGCGAGGCAATGCAGCCTCAACCACGCCCATTGATTTAGAACGCACTTTCAGCCCAGAGAAAGTTCGAGGAAGGTCAGGCGCGGGGAGATTCATAAATTGTTTTCTGACAAGGCGTTATATAGTTTTTCGCGAACCCTGTTAATTCCAGTTAACAGGGTTCTCTCGTTTTCCGGCTGGTTTTGCGGTGTTTTCATCTCTGAGGCTCTGGGCCGAGAAGGGGAGAGAGCGGGGCTCGGCCGTCACATCCCACCGTCCCGGCCTTCTGCACCCGGAAACTCTCGGACTCTCCGCTCTATCTGCGAGTTCCAGTTAAAAACCGTGTCGGGGTCGGGGGCCGAGTGGGAAGGGGTGCAGAATCGTGTGGATCGTCGCACGCGGCCGGGTGGGGTGCGCCAGCAGCACCTCACGTCGTCGGCCCCACCTGCCTCGCCGCGTCGAGCGAGGCGCGTCGCCAGAGCAGCATGGCCACGAGCAGCAGACACGCGATGCCGACCGCCGCGGGGAACAGCACGGTCGTCAGCGAGTAACGTTCCAGCGCCAGCATGACCAGCCCGTTGCGCAGGGCCGAGAGGGCGAAGAGGCCCGCGTGCTCCTCGCGCGGGTGCCAGTACGCCTTTCGCACGGTGGGCCCGAACCCGAGCAGGTCCACGACCGTCAGCGTCACGACCGCCCACAGCGGGTCGCGCGTCAGCATCCACAGCGGCAACGCCGACAGCGCGCCGAGGAAGAACGCCCAATCCACGCGGGTGACGGCCGTGTCGCCGCGCCTGCGGTAGGCGAGCAGCGTGACGTAGCTGGTGATCAGGCCGGAGATGCCGATCGGCCAGGCCCCGACGCCGGCGCCGCCGGCCAGCTGTGCGACGAACACGGTCAGCGTCCCGAGCCCCCAGATGACCCAGGTGAACACGTGCGGCCGCGTGTGGCCACGGTGAATCGAGCGGACGTAGGGGGCGAACAGCGCGAACGTGACGACCAGGGCGGCGGCGGCGCTGAGGTGTTCGTTGGACATGGGTGCTGCCGATCGTCGGCTGCACCGCCCAGGAAGGCAATTCGACGGGCAAGCCTACCCTGCCGCCTCGCCGCAGTCGGGACGGGGGGCCGGTCACGTGCCGTCGCCGTCGAGCGTCTGCTGGATCGACAGGTGGTTTCCGAACGGGTCCGGAACCCGCAGCGCCAGCGCGTTCCACGGCATGCGTTTCGGACGGGGCAGGGCAGCGGCGGGACGCCCCGCGTCCCACGCCTGCAATAGCGATTCGATGTCATCGACCTCGATGTGGGCCAGGCCCCCGAACGCGCAGTCGCCGGCGTGCTGGGTGAGGTGGAGTGTGATGCCATCGCGCGCGACCTGGGCGTAGGCCGGGAAATCGTCGCCGAAGCGGAACTCCCAGTCGAGCGCGAAGCCGAGCCAATCGACGTAGAACGCCTTGGGCTCGCCCCAGTCGCCGACCCGCAGAACCGGTACCGCACCATTCATGTCACCACCGTTTCCCTGTAGATGACGGACCCACCTTTCACCGGCCGGCACCGCGCCGACCACGCCCGCCATCGTATCGTCTCGGCCGGGAGGGGCAGGGGGCAGACGGGCGGAACTGCGAATGCGTGACGGTGGTCATTCCGCTGACGGCGGGCTGCGTTATAGGTCCCCCAGACCATGACCGGGCCCACCGCTCGATTCGCGAACGAACCGCGACAACCAACCCGCGCCGACCGGCTCTGCGCCGCTTTGCACGCGTACCCGAACCGCTTCGCAGGTCGCCTGCGCTTTTTCGGCGATGTCGTCCGGCAGCGTGCCGTTAGCACCGAATCCGATCAAACTCCGCTTGGTCCCGCACCGAAACTCGGCCGCTCGCGGATCGCAGGACGTCGAGCTCCAGGTCTACCTCCTCGAGGACGCCGCCGTACCAGCGGACCGGGAGCACGATATCGACGTCGATGAGCGGCTCCATAGTGTGAAAGCAGACGGTCCAGAAGGTGCCGCGGGGCACCAGCTTCACAAACGAATGGTCGAACCGGCCCGTGCGGGTTCCGTCTCGGTCCCACCATAATTCGCCGCGGGCGATGCCCAGCCACCTGCCGAACGTGTCTTCGCCTAGGAGTGGCGCCGTCGCCACCGACGTCGGACGCTTCGGCCACTTGAAGCCACGGATTTCGATGGGTCGGGCGTTAGACTAGTCATCTTGAGTGGACCGAGCCGCGACGGGGTCAAAAGGACCGTTCCGCCCGGCCGGCCCGATGCAGTGCGGCTATCCCGCCAGCCGCGTCGCCGGTGCTGCAGCGGTCTTTTGCACGGCGGGGCGTCCGAGGTTTACAGGAGGTCCGCTTATGCTCGGCCCGCGAGGCTGGCGACCATCGTAATCAACTCGGCCGGTTCGACCGGCTTCGGCACGTGCATCTGGAAGCCTGCGCGGATCGCCCGCATCCGATCCTCCGCGCGGGCGTAGGCTGTCAACGCCAGCGCGGGCGTTTTACTGCCGCGATCCTCGGCGAGCGCCCGCACTTGCTTCATGAACTCGTAGCCGTCTCGCGTCGGGAGGCCGATGTCGCTCACCACCACGTCCGGCCGCTCGGCCTGAAGTACCTCCATCCCCTCGGCTGCGGTCGCGGCGGTAAA